>CAYOUO010000205.1:0-12033 GCA_964407155.1 uncultured Hyphomicrobiales bacterium
GAACGCTTCGGACCGCCCGGCGCTCGGCGGCGGGCAGCCGCTGGCAACAAAGTTCGGCACGTTCTATCCGCCCAACATCTCACCGGACCCGGACACCGGCATCGGCCGCTGGTCGGCGCTCGACTTCCTCAACGCGATGAAGCGGGGGCTGGCGCCCGGCGGCCGGCATCTCTATCCGGCGTTTCCGTATACCTCCTATCAGCGCATGACGGCCGCCGACCTTCTCGACCTGAAAGCGTTTCTCGACACGCTGCCGGCGGTGAAGCAGGCGAACCGGCCGAACGCACTGCCCTTCCCGCTTTCGATCCGCCGCGGCATCGGCCTGTGGAAGCTGGTCTTCCTCGATGGAAAGGAATTCACGCCCGACCCGGCGAAGCCGGCCGAGGTCAATCGCGGCGGCTATCTCGTCGAAGGTCCGGGGCACTGCAACGAATGCCACACGCCACGGCTTCTGTTCGGGCTGGGCGGCCTCGACATGACGCACCACCTCGGTGGCGCCCCTAACCCCGCCGGCCGTGGCCGCGCCGCCAACCTGACGCCCGGCAAGAACGGCATCGGCAACGTCTCGGCGTCGGACCTGCTCGATTCGCTCGAGATGGGCACCGACTTCTCCAAGTCGATGAGCGAGGTGCAGGAAAACCTGGCACATCTGCCGGAGAGCGACCTTTCGGCCATCGTCGCCTACCTCAAGCAACTGCCGCCCGTCGATTCACCGCCGAAGCGGGGCGACAAAGACTAGCTGCGCCTGCGGGACTAGCTGCGCTTGCCGGCGGCCGCGGACTTCTCGGCGCGGATGCGGCGCTGGAGGTCGGTGCCGAAGACGATGTCCCAGAAGCCGGTGGTGACGCCGAAGTTGCCGGTCTCCGAGAAGTGGTGATGCAGGCTGTGGCGATGCTTCAGCCGGTAGCCGAGACCGCGGGGCTTGATGTCCCAGTGGTGAATGATGTGGTGGGCGGCGCCATACAGGAAATAGCCGATCACCATGCCCGCGCTCAGACCGGCGGTGATGACCGGATCGGTCAGGAACCACAGCGGCGCGAAGACGAACACGACGAAAATGACGAGGCTGAGCCACACCGGGGTGCCGATCAGCGCGGCCTGATCGTGATGATGCGCGTCGTGCATTTCCTTCACGTAGGGAACGTGGTGCAGCACGAAGCGGTGGAGGATGTATTCGACCAGCGTCCACAGCGCCACGCCGGCGAGGAAGGTCGCAACCAGCGTTACGGCGCGTTCAGGCGAACGCCACAGGGCGGTTCCGACCAGCCCCACGGCGAGCACGGGATAGATGATGTATTCCGAGTAGTAGCCGATCTTGGTGAGGCGCATGAGCGTTCTCCATTGCGCACCTGCGGACCCAGCAACGGGCGAGTCGCGAACTTTGCGGCACAGTATCTACAGCCGGCGGCTTCCACAATTCCAAAGCCGCCGATGCGAACCGTTCCAGAAAGCGGCATGTGGACCGTCGCGCCTTCGATAAACGAAGAACATCCGATACAGGGCGCCCGGGAACGCATGACGATTTTCTTTATGCTGCGATGCAGCAAAGGCATGGCAGGCCTGCCGTGGCGCCGGTGCCGGTCAGGCCTCGAAGCGCATACATTGAGCCTGCAACCCAGCACGGAGAAGCCCGCCATGCCTGCTGAAACCCGCAAGCACCCGTGGTTCAAGTACCGGGAAATCCATGACGAGCTGATGCGCCTGTCGGATCGCGACCTCGCCGACATCGGCGTCAAGCGGGGCGACATTCCGGCGATCGCGCGGCGCGGCGCCGGCCTCGCGTCCAAGCCGCTCCTGGCGATGGGCTGAGCCATGTGGCTTGAGAGTGGTACAGCTGGTTGGGCTTGAACCAACGACCTACGGATCCACAATCCGCCGCTCTACCAACTGAGCTACAGCTGCACGTCATTTTCGCGCGCGAACCTATGGGCAAAGGCGGAAACGTTCAAGCCCGCTGCGGCCGCGCCAAATAAAAACGGCCCGGGAATTTTCCCGGGCCGCTGATTTCGGTCTGGCACGCGGCCTCAGCCGACGACCTTCAGGTCCTTGAAGGTCTTCTCGACCTTGGAGCTGACCGGCTTCGTGGTCGCGGTGACCAGCTTCTCGGCCATCGCCTGGAATTCCTTGAACTGCGAGGCGTAGGCATCGAGCTGGCTGCGGGCGAACGTGCTCTGCAGTTCGAAGACATCCGACACCGTGCGCGCGCCGAAGAGGTCGCGAGCAAAGGCGAACGAAGCATCGCTGTTGGTCTTGGCGACATCGACCGCCTTGAGACCGATGGCGAAGGTGCCCTCGCGCGCGGTCTCGAAGGTCTCGCCGACAAGCGCCGTCGCCTCATCGGCAGCGGACTTCATCTTGTCGTAGGCCTCGCGAACCTGAGACACCGACTTCTCGGCGAACTCGCGGACCGCGGCCGGGACTTCGTAGCTGGGGGTCGGGAAGCTGAACGCCTCAAACGGCGCACCAGCGAGCTTGGGCCCCTTCTTGGTGCTTTGCGTCGTGGTCATATTGAAGGCAATCCTGAAAACGGGGTGACTTCTCCGAGGACCGCCCTGCCCCTCATGTCGCCGGCCGAAACCGCGCGATCGGGGATGACGATCCGATGACCGCTAGATAATCCAGGTCATGGTGCAATGCAACAAGATTTTTGCATCGCACAAAAGTTTCCGGAAAATCTGCTTATTTTCTGGCCGGACCCTTGGCCATATTGCTGGCAGCCTGATTGGCCATGGTGCCCAGCGCCTTGCCCTGATCGGCGGCCGCGGCCACCTGCCGGGTGAGAAATTCCTGCTGCAGGGCGGCCATTTCCTCCACCGTGCGCGCCTGAACCAAGCGTTCGGCGAGATCGAACGAGGCGGCGATGTTCTGCTCGATGAAGGCGAGCGACTGCCGGGAAACGTCGGCGACGCCCTCGCGCATCGTCCTGGCCGAGCCTTCGGCGGTGGCGACCGCCTTCTGGGTGGCATCGAGGAATTCCTCGACCGCCTTGCGCGCCTGGCCGACGGTGTCCTCCGCCATCTGACGCATTTGTTCGGGGATTTCGAAGCGTGTCGGCTGCATGACTGCCTTCCTCCGTATAGGCTCGGTCCAGCCCCCTGCTGCTCCTGTTGTATAGGCCGTTCGCGACACGCGGCCAACATCAGGCGCAATTAACCGCGACAACGGAGAATGTCACGTGGCCGCGGGGGCGACGTGGACCGTCTCCGATTTCGGCTGTAACAAAAAATCGCGGGGGCCGCCGCCAGGGCGAGACGGACAGGCGAGCGGATGGACGGGAGTAGAGTTGCCTTCGTTGAGTTCGCGGAGTTCGCCGCGTTGCCGGTTGTCGGCGAAACGCTGCTCGACCCGCGCCCGGCGTTCGCGGTTTCGGCCGACGGCGCGCGCATCATCTTCGCCAACGCGGCGGCGGTGACTGTTCTCGGCGAACGGACGCTCGCCGATCTCCTGGCGCGCCGCTTCACCGATCTCAATCCGATCAAGGCGCAGATGTCGCGCCTGTCGCGCATCCTGCCGACCGAGCATCCGCGGCTGGAGGTTCTGCGCCTCGGCGGCGGCGTCAACAGCCTCACGCTCACCGCCGCCTGCCGGCGGCTGAACCTCGCCAACGACGACCGCGCGGTGCTCGCCATCGCGGCCAGCACCTTGCCCGCCGAGACGCTCCGCACGCGCGCCGAGCGGCTGGTCGCCGCCCTCGCCGATCGCGAGACACAGGTGGCGGTCATCGACGGCGATGGAAAGATTTTGGCGGCGAGCGAGCCTGACATCGACCTGCTCGACGCCGAAGACCTCCGCGACCTCGCCGCGTCCGCGATCCGATCGCCGCGTCGCGCCATCAGCGACAGGCAGCGCCGACGCGGCGAAATCATCCACACGCATGCCGTTCATTTCTCCAGCGAAGGCCGCGATCTGGCGCTCGTCGTCGCGGAGAGCGCCGAAGCGCGAACCGCCGTCGCGACTGCGGAACCCGCCGCAGCACCGGAGCCGCCGGCGGCTCCGGGCACGTCTGAGATCAGCGAACGGGAGCCGGCAGTTGCGGCGCCGGCCGTGGCAACGGCGGATGAACCTGTCGCGGCCGTGGAAACTGCAGATGAATCTGTAGCACCGGTGGCGCCACCGCCTGCACCGCAGCCGGTGCGGTTTCTCTTCCGGCTCGACCGCGAGGGCCGCTTTGACGCGGTCGGCGGAGAACTCGGTGCGCTCGTCGGCGGCAATAACGGAAACCTCGCCGGACATTTCTGGCTCGACATCGCGGAGCGTTTCGGCGCGCCGGGCGACATCGTCACGCGCGCACTGGCGACCGGCACCGGCTTCTCGGCGCAGCTCGCCTGGCCGGCCGCCGATGGCACGGCGCGCGAGGTCGAACTCACGGCGATTCCCGATCCGCGCACCCGCTGCTACCGCGGCTTCGGGCTTGTCGGCAGACCGACGGCGGCAGCGCCGACCCTCCCCTCGCTCGATCTGGACAAGCCGGCGCCGGCGGCAGTCGCTGCGCCAGTCGTCCCACCTGCCGCCCCGCCTACTGCCATTGAACCGCCGCTGGCCCAGCCGGCGCAGGCGGATGCGCTTTCGGACACCGAGGCGGACCTCGACGAAGCCGCGCAGCACAGCATCGAGGGTGACGCCGGCGACGACGCAGGCCGCGCACCGACGCCGGCACCCGCTCCCTCCGCTGCCGAGGCCACCGAGTCCTCGCCGGACGCGGCGGCGGTCGCGCCCTCCAACATCGTGCGCCTGCCCGGTGCGCCGGCCCTCCGTGCGCCGGCGCCCTTGTCCGGCATCGAGCGCGACGCCTTCCGGCGCATCGCCGAGGCGCTCGGAACGCGCGCACCGGAGAGCGCGGAGACGTCGGCCGCGGAAGCGGCGAGCGAGCCCGCACCGCGCGCGGCACAGTCCGCAACGGCGGCCGAGACGATCGACGTCCGGGTGATCGATCGCCTGCCGCTCGGCATCGTCATCTTCCGCGACGGGCGCACGCTGTTCGCGAACCGGACGCTCACCGACCTGCTCGGCTATGCCTCGGCGGACGCGTTCGCGCAGGCGGGCGGCGCCGAGGCCGTTTTCCCGAACGGCGATGCCATCGCCGAACGGATCGCGGCGGCGGACGGCAGCGTGCTCGCGCTCCGCGCCGACGGCAGCACGACAGAAGTGCGCGCGTGGCTGCATGCGGTGCCCTTCGCCGGCTCGACCGCGCTGATGCTGGCAATCGCGGCCACCGACGGCGACCGGGCGCTCGCTTCCGGGCTCGCCGAGAACGAAGCCCGCGCCGATGAGCTCGAGGCCATCCTCGACACCGCCACCGACGGCGTCATCGTCATCGACCGGCGCGGGCGCATGCAGAGCATGAACCGCGCCGCGGAGGCGCTGTTCGGCATCGACGCCAGCGGCTACTTCGACCGCTATTTCACCGACCTGCTCGCCGACGAGAGCCAGAAGGCGGCGCTCGACTATCTCGACGGCCTGATGGCGAACGGCGTGGCGAGCGTGCTCAACGACGGCCGCGAGGTGATCGGCCGCACGCCGTCCGGCGGGCTCATCCCGCTGTTCATGACGATGGGCCGCATCGGCACCTCCGACACATTCTGCGCGCTGCTGCGCGATATAACGCACTGGAAGAACTTCGTGGAGGAACTCGTCGCCGCGCGGCGCGTCGCCGAAACCGCGAACACGCAGAAATCGGACTTCCTCGCCAAGATCAGCCACGAGATCCGCACGCCGCTGAACGCCATCATCGGCTTCTCCGAAGTGATGGCGAGCGAGCGCTTCGGCCCGATCGGCAACCAGCGCTACCGCGAATACCTGCGCGACATCCACGTCTCCGGCGCGCACCTGATGAGCCTCATCAACGACCTGCTCGATCTTTCCAAGATCGAGGCGGGCAAGGTCGATCTCGCCTTCGAGGCGGTGCCGGTGAATACCGCCATCCAGGAGAGCGTGGCGCTGATGCAGCCGCAGGCGAACCGCGAGCGCATCATCATCCGCACGGCGCTTGCCGCCGACGTGCCGAGCGTGGTGGCCGATCCGCGGTCGCTGCGCCAGATCCTGCTCAACCTGCTCTCCAACGCCGTGAAGTTCACCCGCGCCGGGGGACAGGTGATCGTGTCGTCGTCGCTGGAGGCGAACGGCGAAGTGGTGGTGCGCGTGCGCGACACCGGCATCGGCATGAGCGAGAAGGACATCGAGACTGCGCTGAAGCCGTTCCGGCAGGTGGCGGTGGCGCGCGAGGACCGCGACCAGGGCACCGGGCTCGGCCTGCCGCTCACCAAGGCGCTGGTCGAGGCCAACCGGGCGACCTTCGCCATCGAGAGCGCGCCCAACCAGGGCACGCTGGTCAGGATCACGTTCCCGACCACGCGCGTGCTGACAGGGTGAAGTGCACCCCTAACCCTCCCCTTGAGGGGGCGATTATCCGGGACTTGACTGGCGTCTGTTTTCATGGGAATATCCTTGCAACGTCAGGGGGGGGTTCCTATGGCCCGTCGCCCGAAGCCCGTTCACCAGATGACCATTCCTCAGTTCGAGGCGATGTTCGTCACTGAGGATGATTGCAAGGCTTACCTTCAGGCTCGCCGTTGGCCCGAGGATATCCGCTGTCCCCGTTGCGGCGCGGTCGTCACTCACCCGGTCAAGTCCATGCCCTTCAAGTGGCAGTGCTACACGTGCTCTCCGAACAGCGGATACCGCTTCTCGGTCATCGCCGGGACCATCTTCGAGAACACCAACAAGACGCTCCGCGAGTGGTTTCGTGTTGTCCACCTGATGCTGACCAGCAAGAAAGGCATGAGCGCCCTTCAAATCCAGCGCGTCATGGGCTTCGGCTCTTACGAAACCGCGTGGAGCATGTGCCACAAGATCAGAACCGCTCTGGTCGAGCCTGAGACGAAGCTGGGTGGCATTGTCGAGGTGGACGAGACCTTCATCGGCGGCAAGGAAAAGAACCGCCATTTGGGACAAGAAAACCGGTGGCGTCGGCGGTCAGGTCACTGACAAGTTCATCGTCATCGGAGCCGTCAAGCGCAAGGGCAACGTCATCGCCCGCATGATCGGCCGCACCGATACGGCGACCTTCGAAGCGTTCGTCCACGAAACCGTTTCGGACAAGGTGAGCCTTCTCACCACCGACGAACATTCCGGCTACCGCAATCTCAAGCAAACCTTTCCGCATGCCATCATCCGCCACGGCGCGGGGCAGTACGTCATCGGTGCGGTTCACACCAATACGATTGAAGGCTTCTGGAGCATTCTCAAGCGCGGCGTTGTGGGCACCTTCCACAAAGTCAGCAAGAAGTACCTGCCGCTGTATGTCGCCGAGTTCCAATTCCGCTACAATCATCGCGCGAACGGGGACATTTTCGGAGCGGCGATTAGCGGATGCTGAGACAACATTGGCGCACATTACTAGCCGCCTTCATTGTTGTTGTGGCGCTTGCCTACAGCGTATTTTCGGCGGACGGGTTTCGGTATTGCGTAGATCATCAGGGCGAGTACCCCACCAACCAAACCACCAACTATCAATCGTCCAGTGGCCTCATCTCGGGCGGTTTGAAGGTCAACATGATTTGCTTGGGCGCCTTCGCAAACGCCTATGGCGTCGCCATTACGGCTCTTGCAACTCTTCTTTTGACCTTCGTCACCGGGGGATTGGTGTTTCTCGGATGGCGTCAGCTCACCACCATTCGCACCCAACTGCGGGCTTATGTGTTTCCAACCGGACTCGTTTCCAACTGGGAACTGGATCAAGCTAGTCAGACGTACAATTGGCGGTTCAGGGTCAATTGGACGAATAGTGGAGACACTGCTACGCAGCATTTGCGCACTGAGGTCGGTGGAGAGGTGCGCAACACAGTTCTTCCGCGTGGTTTCAATTTCAGGATAACCAATGGAAATGACGTTACCGGAGTCATTCCCCCCAAGGCGGTGATGCAAAGCGGTGTTGCACCACCAACTCAGGCACCGATGGTCACTGCGCAAGACATATCCGATTGTCAGCAGGGACGGCGGTACGTCTATTTGTACGGATGGATGCGCTATCGCGACGTATTTCCCGGTTCCCACGAACACATCACCAGGTTTTGCTGGCTTGTCGTCTCGACAGGCGATCCGTTCACTTTCGTCCCTAACGATCCCAAGCACCCCTTGACGTTTAGCTACGTCACCCATCCGGAAGGAAATTGCTCTGACGACGAATGCAGCGTCGCTGGGCTCGGATAGAGCCGTAGTGCCTTTCTGACTGGCAGAACACAAGAAACATCCCGCAATAAGAAGAAGCGCGCCTGCCTGTCGGAGCCCTCGGTAGAACTGCTTGCTCCACCAGTCAAGTACCGGATAATTGCCTTGAGGGAGGGTCAAAACTGCGCAGCAGTTTTGGGCGAGGGGTGCCAGACGACGGAGAATGAATACCCCCTCCCGAAATCGCTCACGCGATTTCGACCTCCCCTCAAGGGGGAGGTTGAGGCGGTGCCCCTACTCCGCCAGCTCCGGCAGGTTGCGGAACAGGTCAAGCGCGGCGGGATTGGCCAGCGCCTCGATGTTCTTCACCGGGCGGCCGTGCACCACCTCGCGCACGGCGAGCTCGACGATCTTGCCCGACTTGGTACGCGGGATATCGGCGACCGCGACGATCTTCGCCGGCACATGGCGCGGACTCGCGCCCGTGCGGATCTGCGTCCTGATGCGTTTGAGCAGCGGCTCGTCCAGCGCCACGCCGTCGCGCAGCCGCACGAACAGCACCACGCGCACGTCGCCGTCGAAATCCTGGCCGATGGCGAGCGCCTCCATCACCTCCGGGATCTGCTCCACCTGCCGGTAAATCTCGCCGGTTCCGATGCGCACGCCGCCGGGATTGAGCGTGGCGTCCGAGCGGCCGTGGATGATGATGCCGCCGTGCTCGGTCCACTCGGCGAAATCGCCGTGGCACCAGATGCCGGGGAAGCGCTCGAAATAGGCGCCGTGGTAGCGCGCACCGTCGGGATCGTTCCAGAAGGCAACCGGCATCGACGGGAAGGCGCGCGTGCAGACCAGTTCGCCCTTGCCGGAAGGCATGGGCCTGCCGTCGCTGTCGTAGACGTCCATCGCCATGCCGAGACCCGGCCCCTGAATCTCGCCGCGCCACACCGGGAGGCTCGGCACGCCGAGCACGAAGCACGAGACGATGTCGGTGCCGCCCGAGATCGAGGCGAGATGCACGTCGCGCTTGATCGCGTCATAGACGAAGTCGAAGCTTTCGGGCGCCAGCGGCGAGCCGGTCGAGGCGATGGTGCGAAGCGCCGAAAGATCGTGATGGTCGGCCGGCCGGTAGTCCGCCTTCTTCACCGCGTCGATGAATTTCGCCGACGTGCCGAAGAAGGTGAAGCGCTCCTCTTCGGCGTAGTCGAACAGCGACGCGGCCGAGGGATGAAACGGCGAGCCGTCGTAGAGCATCAGCGTGGCGCCGGAAGCCAGCGCGACGCCGAGCCAGTTCCACATCATCCAGCCGAGCGTGGTGAAATAGAAGACGCGGTCGCCCTCCCCGATCGCCGACTGCAGCCGGTGCTCCTTGATGAGCTGGAGCAGCGTACCGCCGGCCGAATGCACGATGCACTTCGGGACGCCGGTGGTGCCCGACGAAAAAAGGATGAGCAGCGGCTGGTTGAACGGGAGACGCACGTAGGTCACCGGCCGCGCCGCGAATGGCGCCAGCGCATTCTCCAGCGTCAGCGCCTCGGGCAGGCTGGCGGCCAATGCGTCGGCGCGGCCAAGCACGGGAACGACGATCGTGCGCCGCACCGCGCCCAGCCGCGGCAGCACGGCGCGTACCTTGTCGGCGAGATCGATCTCCTTGCCGGCGTAGCGATAGCCATCGGCGGCGATGAACACCTTCGGCGCGATCTGGCCGAAGCGGTCGACGACGCCGTCGACGCCAAAATCCGGAGACGCCGACGACCAGATCGCGCCGAGCGACGCGGTGGCGATCAGCCCGGCGATGGCTTCGGGAATGTTGGGGAGATAGGCCGCCACGCGATCGCCGACGCCGACGCCGGCCGCGGCCAGCGCCTGCTGCAGACGCGAGACGAGCTGGTTGAGTTCGCGCCAGCTCAGCCGGCGCGTCGCGCCATCCTCGCCGCGGAAGACGATGGCCTCGCCGTCGTCGTTCCGGCGCAGCAGGTTCTCGCCGAAGTTCAGCCGCGCTTCCGGAAAGAAGCGCGCGCCGGGCATGCGGTCGTCGACAAGGTAAGGTCTGCTGCCCTTGTCACCGATGACGCCGGCAAAATCCCACAGCAGCTCCCAGAAGGCGGCGCGATCCTCGATGGACCAGGCATGCAGCGCGGCATAATCCGGAAAGCGGCGGCCGGCGCGCTTCCCGGCCTCGACCGTGAAAGCGGTCAGCGGCAGGCGGGCAATCCGCGCCGCGTCCGGCTGCCAGAGCGGCGTCCCAGCCGGCCTACCCTGCCCCTCTGCACTCTCCATATCGCGAAATTCTCCCTCGGTCCCGGATGCTTCGCATAACCTCCGCGCTGCAGCATGTCACGAGGGCTTTGTGCGCAGCGCCCACATGGCAAGGCGGCACCGGCGAAAATCGACGTTGGTACAGGTGGCGTAGGAGCGGCTGGGGGCAGGCGTGAATGCGATATGGACGCCGGAAATGCGGCGTCCGGACCCGTAGGCGACGCCCCCCAGTAGCCCAAAGGAAATCCAATGTCCCCCAAGGTTCTTCTCCTCGCCGCAGCGCTTGCCAGTTCGACGGCGATCGTTCCCGTGCTTGCCAACCAGCCGGCCGACAACAATGGCCCCGCGCCGACGCCACCGGCTGCAACGGCAACCGCGCCAGGTATGCCCGGCCAGCGGCCTGAAAACCTGCGCGAGAAGATTCTGTTCAACCTGCTCGACCGCAACGGCGACGGCGCCATCGACCAGCAGGAGTTCGACGCCTTCTCCAATGCCGTCTTCAAGGCGCTCGACGCCAACGGCGATGGCAAGATCACGCCCGACGAGATCGCCAAGGCGATGCCGTTCGCGGGTGGTGGACACCCGGGATGGCAGATGGGCGGCCGCTTCATGCAACACGGCCCCGGCTTCGGTCCGGGCATGGGTCCGCATTTCAACCGCTTCGGCTTCGACGGTCACCGGCCGCATCCCGACTGGCGTCAGGGTCAGAACGACCAGGGTCCGGCCGGCCAGCCCGGCCCGGCGAATCTCGGCGACAACGAGGGCGCGCAGCCGCCGGCTCCCGGCGGTCACCCGGATTTCGCCAGCCTGGACAAGAACGGCGACGGCGTGCTGACGCCGGACGAGTTCAACGCGGCGCCGGCGGCTCCGCAGCCTCCCGCACCGCAGCAGTAGCGGTCGGGACGGCCGCATCCAGCCGTGGATGAACAACAACGAGGCCGGAGCAGGCTTTTCGATGAGCAAAGTGCTTGCCCCGGCCGCAATGTTCCCGATGATGGTCGCCCCGGCACCCGCCGGCAGCAGACGAACGGCGACCGGCACACCCGTCTTGGCACCATCGAACATCGTGGACGAAACCGACGAGGCGTTGACCAAGCGCGTGGCCGCCGGGGACAACCGCGCCTTCAGCGAGATCGTGCGCCGTCACGGCGGACGGCTGCGGGCGCTCGCCCGGCGCGTTTACGGTGGCGCGGGCGAGGCCGCCGACAACGTCCCGGAAACGTTCGTGCGCTTCTGGCGGAGCGCCGCGAAGTGGCAGCCGGGGGGCCCGCCGCTTGCCGCGTATCTGACGCGCATCGCCATCAACCGCGGCATCGACGGCGAACGGCGCGGGAAGCTGCGCCGCTTTTTCGGACTGGAGCAGGCCGAGGACGTCGCCGATCCGGACCTCGACGCCGAGGCGAAGCTGAGCGGCAAGGGCGAGCTCGGCACGGTGACTGAAATGCTCAAGGACCTGCCGCCGCGCCAGCGCGCCGCGATCCTGCTTGCCGCCGAGGGCGAACGGGGCAACGCCGAGATCGCCGCCACGCTCGGCCTTTCGGTTGGGGCGGTGGAACAGCTTCTGGTCCGGGCACGCAGGACGCTCAGAACGCGGCTTGCGCAATTGGAACC
>CAYOUO010000206.1:0-5149 GCA_964407155.1 uncultured Hyphomicrobiales bacterium
TCGAAGCGCACGACGAAGCCCCCGGCAATCAGAGGGTCGTCGAGGTGATCGACCATCGCGATGAGGCCAGCGTAAAGGGAAGGATGCGGATCGCGCTCGGGCAGCAGGCGGAGCAGCGCCCCAAGTGCCTGGACGGCGTAAAGCCCGGAAGCGTGCTCGATCAGGCGTGCCGCCCGACTGGCGGTGCCCTCCAGCGCATAGTGCCCGAGATGGCTGTCCAGCCGTGCGCGCCAAGTGGCGAGTACGGAGTTGCCCGGCTGGAGCAGCGGCTGCGTCTTGCGGGAGCGGCCGCCGCGCACGAGCCCGAGATGGCGGCCGTGCGCGCGTGTCATCAGCTCGACGATCAGGCTCGTCTCGCCATGGCGCCGGGTGCCGATAATGATGCCTTCGTCCGACCATTCCATGAGATGAAATCTACACCCTCCTTCGCCGAAATCGCATAGGCTGGCATGAGCTTTTCGGGCGGAAGGGGACGAACATGGCGGGCAGACTTGCAGGCAAGGTAGCGCTGGTTTCCGGCGGAGCGACAGGCATGGGCGCCGCGGCGGCGCTCGCCATTGGCAGGGAGGGAGCCTCGGTCGCTATCGTGGATCGCAACGCCGCCGACGGCGAGAAAACTGCGGCAACGATCCGGGCCGGAGGCGGCAACGCCGTCTTCGCCGCTGCCGACGTTTCCGCCGAAGCCTCGGTGAATGCCGTAGTGGCGGAGGTCGTCGGCAAGCTCGGACCAGTGACCGCCTTGTTCAATCACGCCGGCTCGATCGTCATCAAACCGTTCCTCGAAACGACGCTCGAGGAATGGGAATGGCTGATGGCCGTCAATGTGCGCTCGATGTTCCTGATGACGAAAGCCGTGCTGCCTTCGATGCTGAAAGCAGGCGGCGGCGCGATTGTGTGCACGTCGTCGATCTCGGCGGTGACAGCAACACCCAACGAGGTGCTCTACGACACCACCAAGGGCGCCTGCCACATGTTCGCGCGCGCCATTGCCGTCGAATATCGCGAGCGCGGCGTGCGCTGCAACGCAATTTGTCCCGGGTTCATCGCAACCCCTCACGGCAACCGCGAAGTCGCGGGATTGACCAAATACGGGGTTGACGTTTCCGAGGCGACGATTGCCATGCAGCAAGGCCGCATGGGCGTGCCGGAGGATATCGCTGGAGCCGTCGTCTTTCTTCTCAGCGACGAAGCAAAATTCATTACCGGCGTGCAGCTCTTCGTCGACAACGGTTTTACGGCAGTATGACAGGCGCAAGGAGATGGACGGTTGCAAAGACCGCCATCTCCTCGCATGGAAGCCTCAGCCCACGATGCCGATGATGACAAAGTTGCGGCGGTCGACGATCACGGTGCGACCGTTAATCTCGGCGTAGGCATAAAGCCGCGGATCGCCGGGCACGTAGACGTCCGGCGGCACCGGATAAAGCCTGACTTCCGGAGGGAGCGTAGCCCCGACCGCGAGATCACCCTCAAGCGTCACGGCCGGCGGTGGCGGCTGCTCCTCGACATAAGTGACGATTTGCGGAGGGGGCGGCTCGATCGTGGTACCGACGACGGCGCCAATGACGCCGCCGACTGCGGCGCCTACCGGGCCACCAACCACGGCGCCGGCCACGGCACCACCGGCTGCGCCGGTCACGGTCGAATCAGCAGCCTGCGCCACGGGCACTGCCAGCAGCAGCATGCCGGCCGCCGCGATGGGTGCGAGTTTCGTGTACATGGCAGTCTCCTTCGTTGCCCTGCGCCTAAACCGCCGCGCCGCTACAAAGGTTCCTCCCTAAATTTGGGCGATATCGCGACGCGAAATGGCCGCTTATTCCTTTGGAAATTCGATGCCCATCGCGCGGTACCGCTCGGGATCGTCGCTCCAGTTTTCGCGCACCTTGACGAACAGGAACAGATGCACCGGATGTTCGGCGAGAGCGGCAATTTCCTTGCGCGCCGCCATCGAGATTGCCTTGATGGTTGCTCCACCCGCGCCGATCACGATTTTTTTCTGACTGTCGCGTTCCACGAAAATGGTCTGCTCGATGCGGGCAGAGCCGTCAGGCTGTTCCTTCCACTCGTCGGTCTCAACGGTCGCGCGGTACGGTAATTCCTGGTGGAGGCGCTCAAAGATCTTTTCGCGCGTGATCTCCGCTGCCATCTGGCGCAGCGGCAGGTCGGTCACCTCATCGTCGGGATAGAGCCAGGGCCCTGCCGGCAGGCGCTCCGCCAGCCAAGCGGTGAAATCGCCGAGGCCGTCACCGGTGAGCGCCGAAACCATGAACGTGCGCTCAAAGGCAACGGCCCTGTTCGCCTCGGCGGTCAGCTCAAGCAGCTTCTCGCGCGCCACCACGTCGATCTTGTTGAGGATGAGCACCTTCGGCCGGCCGACGTCGCCCAGCCCGGCAAGCAGCGAGCGCGCCTCGTCGGTAAGCCCGCCTGCAGCATCGATCAGCAGCGCGACGATGTCGGCATCGCGTGCGCCGCCCCACGCCGTCTCAACCATCGCCCGTTCCAGCCGCCGCTTCGGCCGGAAGATGCCCGGAGTGTCGACGAAGACGATCTGTGCACTGCCGGCCATCACGATACCGCGCACCGTCGCGCGGGTGGTCTGCACCTTGTGGCTGACGATCGCGACCTTGGCGCCGACGAGCTTGTTGATCAGCGTCGACTTGCCGGCGTTGGGCGCGCCGATGAGCGCGACGAAACCGCAGCGCGTAGCGGAAACCTCGCTCACGCCGAAGCCTTGCGCACGCCCTCGCGCGCCAGCATCGCCGCTGCGGCTTCCTGTTCTGCCTCGCGCCGCGTGCGTCCCTCGCCATGCGCCGGAGGCAGAGCGCCGATGCGCGCTTCGACCTCGAAATGCGGGTCGTGATCGGGGCCGCTTTTTGCCTTGATCAGGTATTCCGGCACACCGAGGCCGCGCGCCTGCGACCACTCCTGCAGCGCTGCCTTGGCATTCTGCGTCGGCGGTGCGCCAGCGGCAATGCGCGGGCCCCAATGCACCGCGACAAAGCGGCGGGCGGATTCGAGGCCGCCGTCGAGATAGATCGCGGCAATCACCGCCTCGCAGACATCACTCAGCACGTTCACGGTGAGAAGCTGGGCCCGCGGCGTGCGATTCTGGCCGAAGTGAATGGCGGCACCGATATCGAGCGCAGCAGCAACTTCGGCGCAGGTTTCCTTGCGGACGAGCTCGGCAAGCCGGCGGGAAAGCTCGCCCTCCGGCGCCTTGGGAAAGGCATCGATCAGGATTTCCGTGACGATCAGGCCAAGCACGCGATCGCCGAGGAACTCCAGACGCTGGTAGCTTTCCGGCGCGCCCGCACTGCCATGAGTAAGCGCGGTCAGCAGCAGATCAGCACGATCGAATTGATGGCCGAGACGGCGCTCCAGGTCGGCGACGGCTTCCCCGCCCGCCGCCTTCATAGAATCTTGAAGATGCGATCCCAGCGAACCGAGGTCGGCCAGTCCCACACCGCCCAGATCGGGTCGCCTTCCTTGACCGAGAAGAAGATGATCTCGGCCTTGCCCACGAGGTTCTCGAAGGGCACGAAACCGACGCCACCGTCCGCCGGGGAAACGCGACTGTCGGTGGAGTTGTCGCGGTTGTCACCCATCATGAAGTAATGGCCAGGCGGCACCTCGAACACGGGCGTATTGTCTTCCAGCCCGTTTTCGTCACGGTCGAGCACGAGATAGGACACGCCGTTCGGCAGCGTCTCGCGATAACGCTTGTCAGTGAAGCCATCGTCGTCGAATGTATCAACATAGACCTTCGGCACGGCGACATCGTTGATGTAGAGCACGCCGCTCTTCATCTGGATGCGGTCGCCCGGCAGCCCGATCACGCGCTTGATGTAGTCGGTGCTCTCGTCGCGCGGCAGCTTGAAGACGACGATATCGCCGCGCGCCGGCGCCTTGCCGAAGATGCGTCCGTCAAAGAGATGCAAACCGAGGGGCAGCGAGAAGCGCGAATAGCCGTAGGAAAACTTCGAGACGAAGAGATAGTCGCCGACCAGGAGCGTCGACTTCATCGAACCCGACGGGATATTGAAGGGCTGGAACAGGAGCGTGCGTACGACAAGCGCAAGGATCAGCGCCTGGATGACGATCTTGAAAGTCTCGCCACCGCTCGACTTCGCCTGCTGCTGCTTTTCGGATGCAACGCTCATGGGGTCTTTCCGCTTCTCCCGGCTGGGTCCGGTCATACCGGCTTGGCTACCCGGGTGCAACGCCGGGTCGCGGTTTTCGACGGCGGCAAGGCTCAGCCTGGCAACGCCTCAATGATTACAAGAGCCTGCGCCATCGGGAAATCATCGGTTAGGGTCAGGTGGATTTCAGCATGGTGGCCGACCGGCACAAGGTCGGCGAGGCGCTTTGCCGCGCCTCCGGTCAAAATCATCGTCGGTTTGCCCGACGGCAGGTTCACCACACCCATGTCGCGCCAGAATACGCCCTGACTGAGGCCGGTGCCGAGGGCCTTGGAACAGGCCTCCTTGGCCGCAAAACGCTTGGCATAAGACGCCGCGCGCTGGCGCCGGCGCTCCGATTTCGCCACCTCGATTTCGGTAAAGATGCGATGCGTGAACCGTTCGCCATGGCGCTCGAGCACTTTTTCCATCCGCCGGATGTCGAGCGTATCGTTGCCGATGCCGATGATCATGCAGCGACTTCAGCGCGGGCTTCGTCCATCAGCCGGCGCATGGTCGCAACGCTCTCGGCGAGGCCGACGAAGATCGCCTCCCCGATCAGGAAATGACCGATGTTGAGTTCGCTGATTTCAGGGAGGCGGGCGATCGGCTTCACGGTGTCGTAGGAGAGACCGTGGCCCGCATGAATCTCCAGGCCGTGCGCCTTGCCATACCTGGCGGACTCGGCAATGCGGTGAAGCTCGCGGTCGAAAGCCTCGGGACCCGAGTGCAGCGATTCGCAGTAGGTGCCGGTATGCAATTCGACGACCGGAGCGCCGAGCCGGACAGCAGCATCGAGCTGGCGGCGGTCCGCTTCGATGAACAACGATACACGGACGCCCGCAGCGCCGAGCGCGCGCACAATGGGCCCGAGCCGCGCCTCCTGACCGGCCGCGTCGACCCCGCCTTCCGTCGTGCGCTCCTCGCGACGCTCCGGCACGATGCACGCTGCATGCGGACGATGCCGAAGC
>CAYOUO010000207.1:0-3283 GCA_964407155.1 uncultured Hyphomicrobiales bacterium
TTGCCCATCGCCTTGAAGATGTCCGTCCAGGTGGTTTCGGTGTCGCCGAGCACGGTGGCGACGAACTTGCCCTGTTCGTCGCCGGGCGCGCCGACCTTGCCGTAGCTCTGGCTCGAGCCGCTGTTGTCGGCGATAGGCGCACCGCCCTCGATGCTGGCGAGCAGGTCGAGCGGATTGACCCCTGCAATCCACCCGACGATGAGAATGACCGCCACGGCGCCGAGGCCGAGACCGCCGCGGCCGCCGCCAAAACCGCCTCCCCTCAGACCGCCACCGCCGAAACCGCCGCCCAGACCGCCCATGCCGCGGCGGTCTTCAACATTGCCGGATTCCCGGCGGCCCTGCCATTCCATGAAATTGCGCTCCGTGTCGCCCCGCAAAGACAATAGCGCGCACGAACCCGCGCGTCAGGGCCCGCATCACAGGCAGCCGGTGGAGGACCGGGGCTCCCGCGCTAGACAGCTAATGATTGCGTTGGTAATTTAACACAACTTTAACTACGCGACGGCAGCGACTCATGGCACGGCCTGCAGCAAACGACACTCCGCGGGACAATCGCGAGGCGCTGGCGATGTGGGTGGCGCAGCGCCACAGCTCCGAAGGCGACTACCGGCGCGTGCTCAACGAGCGGGAGAACGACCTCTTGGCGCTCAATGAGGCCGCCGGGCCGAAGTCGAATGCGCATCTGGCGGCGCTGCGCGAGGCCCACGACGCCACGCTGCAATTCAACCAGATCAAGACGGCGGTGCGGCGGCCAATCAACAAGGCCGAAATCCGCACCGGCATCTTCATCGCCTTCGTGGTGATGCTGGCGCTGCTCGAAATGCCGGTGAACAAGTACCTGTTCGACGTGGCGCTGCAGGGCTCGAGTCTCATCTCGTACAGCGTCTCGATCGCGGTCGCATTCTTCCTGCTCATCATCGCGCACATGTGCGGCAAGGCGCTCCGCCAGATCTGGAGCGACCACCGCCGCCGCCTGATCTGGTCCAACCTCCTGATGTTCGTCGGCGGGATGATCGTGATCGCCGTGGTCATCGCGATCCTGACGGTCGGCCGCGCCTCGACCTCGGCGGAAGCCTCGCTGTCCAGCTTCAACGACATCTTCTCGGCGGTCGGCGCGCAGATCGGCAGCGTCGGTGTCTGGCGGACGCTCGCCGCCGCCTTCAGCGACCTCTCCGCGCTCATTCTGGCGACGGTCAACATCGGCGGCGTGTGCGTGGCGATCATCCTCGCCTACATCAGCCACGATCCCGACAAGGACTTCGACCTCGCCGCGATCGCGATGAAGCAGGCGCAGGAGAAGCTCGGGAAGATCCAGGCCGAATACCTCCGGCAGCGCAAGCGCATCATCGAACGCTTCAAGCCCGACCTGACCGGGATCAGCGGCAGCCACGGCGCCGCGAGCCGCTCGGTGATCGAGCTGAAGACGAAGCTCGGGCTCCCGCTCGAACCGGACGACAGCGTCGTCATCGACGAACTCGACCGGCTGGCGGAAGACAGCCCGCATGCCGAGGAGACCGGCGCCGTGACCGAGCCGCCGCGCGCGGCCGACAGCGGGCTGCGCGAGCTTCCGCGAAAGGCGCCGCGGGCGGTGTGATGGCGCGACCGCGGACGTTTGCGCTCGGTCTTCTGCTCACCGCCGGCCTGCTGGGCGGTGGCCCGCGCGGGGCCGAGGCAGCGGCGGCGAACAGCTTCTGCTCGAACACCGCGCCCAACGTCGTCTTCTATCTCGACGTCACCTCGGCCTACGACCAGACCGACCAGGACGCGCTGGTCTCGGGGATCGGACAGATCTTCGACGCGCTGCACGACGGCAGCCGGCTGTCGATCCGCACCATCGAGGACACGTTCACCCGCTCGAGCGAGTTGCTCGACGCCTGCCTGCCCTACTGCCCGGACAACGGCTTCTTCGGCAACCTCGTCTCGAAATGCACCGAAGGCGTGGTCATCAACGAGAAGAAGAAGCTGCGCAACGAAATCAGGACAGCGCTCGCCACCCGGCTGCACAGCGCCTCCGACCTGCCGAAATCGGAGATCGTGCGCACCTTCGCCACCTCGGCCGCCGAGGAGTACCGGCCGGGCCGCGACAACATCTTCTTCGTGTTCTCGGACATGATCGAGAATTCCGCCTACCTGCCCGGCAGCGTCTTCTTCTCGACGCCGACGGCGGCGCTAACCGCCAGGCTCGCGAAGGACCAGCTCGTCCCGAATCTGTCGGGCACGAAGATCGACGTGTTCGGCTTTGGCCGCAGCGGCGTCAGCGGCGCGCGCAATGCACTGCCGCAGGACCGCATCAAGAAACTGACCGACTTCTGGCGCGCGTATTTCCAACTGTCGGGCGCGACGATCTCCTTCGAACAGAACCTCGCCACCGGCCAGTGACCGGTGCTTGCCGGTTCAGCGGCCGCGCTTGCCGAAAATCGCGGGCGGGCGTGGAAGCGGTCGCGCCTTCGGAGACGACGGCACGGGCGCCGCGGGTAGCGGCGCCGGGGATGGCAGCGCCGGGGATAACGGCTCCGCGCCCGCGTTTGTCTGTTCCGGCAAGGAAAGTTTGTCGCGCCCGGACAGATAGCGCTCGATGACGCCATCGGCGGGATGCGCACGCTCTGCGCTGGCGGCCGCGACCTGGGCCGCATGGATGTCGGCAAAGTCCGCCGCTGCGGCGCGGGCCAAGAATCCGCGGCCGTCTTTCAGCCGCACCGAGAACACGGTGTCCGCGGCCTTGTGGGCGGCAAGCAGACCGACCGACAGCCCGGCAGGCCCCGCTGCCAGCACCCCCCGAAGGCCGCTGCGGAACGCCGACTTGATGCGGGCGGTATTGTCGCTCCCCACCATCGCGATTTCCGCAACCTGCCCGAAGGGCACGACCAGCGTCGCGCCGCGGCGGGCGGGGTCGGGCAGATGGAACGCGGCCGAATCGGCGGCGGCCGGCCCCTCGCCAAAATCTCCGCCGGTCAGTGCGATTTTCGGCAAGCCGTGCGCCCCTCGCCGTTTTCACGAAACGGGAGGAATCTGGCGGCCAAACCTAAACGCACCCTGAAGACGGCCGGGGGTTCCGGTGGATGACGCTTTCCCCTATAAGGCGAGCCTAGCCTGAACCTCCACGAGATTCCTGCCCCGGGCGGCGGACCGCGCCGGGGCTTCGTTCGCCCGCCTTCCCAGAGACCGCCGGAGCCCCGCGAAGAGCCGCAATGCCGAAGCGCACCGATATCCAGTCGATCCTCGTCATCGGCGCCGGCCCGATCGTCATCGGGCAGGCGTGCGAATTCGACTATTCGGGCAC
>CAYOUO010000208.1:0-3314 GCA_964407155.1 uncultured Hyphomicrobiales bacterium
GGCAGGGGCCGGCGCCGGAAAACATGGCGATCCCCAAGTACGAATTCACCTCGGACAAATCGCTCCGCATCGGCTGAACAAGGGCAGGCGACAACCAACATGTCGGGAACTTCCACCTACCAGCCGAAGAACGGGGCGGCCAGATGGCTTGAGGCGCGGCTGCCGATCCTGAGCTTCGTGCACTCGTCGTTCGTCGCCTATCCCACGCCGCGCAATCTGAACTACTGGTGGAATTTCGGCGCCATTCTCACCTTCATGCTCGCGGCGCAGATCGTCACCGGCATCATCCTGGCGATGCACTACACGCCGAACGCCGATCTCGCGCTGGGCTCGGTCGAATCGATCATGCGCGACGTCAACTACGGCTGGCTGCTGCGCTACCTGCACTCCAACGGCGCCTCGCTGTTCTTCATCGCGGTCTACGTCCACATCCTGCGCGGCATGTATTACGGCTCGTACAAGGCGCCGCGCGAGGTCTTGTGGATCCTCGGCCTGATCATCTTCCTGCTCATGATCATGACCGCGTTCTTCGGCTACGTGCTCCCCTGGGGCCAGATGTCATTCTGGGGCGCGACCGTCATCACCAACCTGTTCAGCGCCATTCCCTGGGTGGGCAACACCATCACGACCTGGCTGTGGGGCGGCTTCTCGGTCGACAACCCGACTCTGAACCGCTTCTTCTCGCTGCACTACCTGCTGCCGTTCATGATCGCCGGCGTGGTGGGGCTGCACATCTGGGCGCTGCACGTGCCTGGCAATGGCAACCCGTCGGGCGTCGACGTGAAGAGCGATCAGGACACGGTGCCGTTCCATCCGTACTACACGATCAAGGATGTCTTCGGCCTGTCGGTGTTCCTCATCCTGTTCGCGTGGCTGGTGTTCTACATCCCGAACTACCTCGGTGACCCCGACAACTACATCGCCGCCAACCCGCTGCAGACGCCGGCGCACATCGTCCCCGAATGGTATCTCCTGCCGTTCTACGCGATCCTGCGCGCCATCCCGAACAAGCTCATCGGCGTCATCGCGCTGTTCGGTGCCATCGCCATCGTCGCCTTCATCCCCTGGCTCGATACCTCGCGCGTGCGCTCGGCTACGTTCCGCCCGATCTACCGCCAGTTATTCTGGATTTTCGTCGCAGTGGGGCTCGGTCTCGGCTACCTCGGTTCGCAGCCTCCGGAAGGCGGCTACGTGATCGCGGCGCGCATTCTTACCGTCTACTACTTCGCTCACTTCCTCATCGTGCTGCCGGTGGTCGGCCTTCTCGAGAAGCCGAAGCCGCTTCCGACTAGCATCACCGAGGCGGTGCTCGCCAAGAACGCGGCCAAGGCATGAAGTCGATGAAGCTCGCCGCCGCAGTTTTTTCCGCGCTCCTCGCCGTCACCGCTGTCGCTGCCGTTCCGGCGCTTGCCGCCGATGAAGGCGGCGGCATCCCGAGCTACCCGCTGAAGAAGCCGGAGCTCCAGAAGTGGTCGTTCGCGGGTCCGTTCGGCAAGTTCGATACCGCGCAGCTTCAGCGCGGGTACCAGATTTACAAAGAGGTCTGCTCGAACTGCCATTCGATGAAGTACATGACCTTCCGCAATCTCGGGCAGGAGGGCGGTCCCGACTTCACGCAGGCGGAGGTGGCGTCGCTCGCGGCGAGCTTCCAGGTCACCGACGGTCCGAACGACGCGGGCGACATGTTTCAGCGCCCCGGCAAGCCGTTCGATCATTTCCCGAGCCCGTTTCCGAACGTCGAGGCAGCCGCCGCGGCCAACGGCGGCGCTGCCCCTCCCGATCTGTCACTGATGGCCAAGGCGCGCGGCGTCGAGCGCGGCCTGTTCTGGGCGATCGTCGATTTCTTCACGCAGTACCAGGAAGGCGGGCCGGATTACATTCACGCGCTGCTCACCGGCTTCCAGGATCCGCCGGCGGGCGTCAAGGTGCCGGACGGCACGTACTACAACCCGTACTTCATGAATGCGGCGTCGACCCACATGCCGCCGCCGCTCAGGGACGGCATCGTGACCTATTCCGACGGCACGCCGCAGACCGTTGATCAGTACGCCCGCGACGTTGCCGCTTTCCTCATGTGGACGGCGGAGCCGCACCTGGTCGAGCGCAAGCGCATGGGCTTCGAGGTCATCATCTTCCTGGTTGTCTTTGCCGGACTGATGTACCTCACCAAGCGCAAGGTCTGGGAGAAGGTCGCCCACTAGCGGCCTGGTGCAAGTCACCCGCGAGCGCAATGTCGGAGACCATCGGCCGCGACCCGTGCATGCGCGGCCGATGGCGATATGCCGGCGCCGGTCAGACGTGCTGGTGCTTGTCGAGCTGGGCGAGGCCGATCGGCGGCAGAATGCACGCCACGAAGGCGCCCGCGCGGTCCCTGCCGGTCACCTGCGTGTGATGCTTCTTTGCCCATTCATCCTGCTGGCCGATGGCCATGCCGCCGCACAGGAAGAAGCCGAATACCCAGGCAACGCCCCAGTTCGGTATGCCGCCGCCGTTCGTCGGGCACGGCCAGCAACAGTGGGCATCGGCGGCAATCGGCTGCGCCACCAAGCCGATAAAAGCCAGGGCGGCGACGCCGGTCCTAACGTGTTTCATCATGGTCAGAGCTCCCCATTCGCCCCCTCTGACCGCATCCGCCATTTGTTTACCACGCGCCGTTGCCGCTTCAATGCATCCGGTCACCCGAACCTGCTTACCCGGTTAACGGCCGGGAGGTTGAGCCGGGACGTTGGCGCGCATGGCGCGGAAACCTGCGGTTTGCTATGGAGCGTCAGCTTTGGGATGCGCGGCAGGAGCCGCGTCGGGAGGGGCGCATGGCCGACATCAAGTCGCTGATCAGGACCATTCCCGACTATCCCAAGGCGGGGATTCTCTTCCGCGACATCACCACGCTGATCGCCGATCCCGCTGGATTTCGAGCCGCGGTTGACGGCCTCGCGCAGCCGTTCGCGGGCGGCAGCGTGGATTGCGTCGCCGGCATCGAGGCGCGCGGCTTCATCCTCGGCGGCGCAGTCGCCTGCGCGCTCGGCCGCGGCTTCATTCCTATCCGCAAGAAGGGCAAGCTGCCGTCGCGGACCATCGGACAGGAGTACAGCCTCGAGTACGGCGTCGACATCATCGAGATTCACGAGGATGCAATTCCCGCGGGTTCCCGCGTGCTGCTGGTCGACGATCTCATCGCTACCGGCGGCACGGCCGCCGCCGCCGTCGAGCTCATCCGCCGCACCGGCAGCAATCTCGTCGGCGCCGCGTTCGTCATCGATCTGCCCGATCTCGGCGGCGCCCGGCGCGTCGCTGCGATGAACGTCCCCGTGCAC
>CAYOUO010000209.1:0-4818 GCA_964407155.1 uncultured Hyphomicrobiales bacterium
GCTGGCCGCGAACTGATGAACAGTTTCGGCCTGCTGGACATCAAGCGGATGAACCGGATCACGATGGACGTGCTGGTCGATGCTGTCCAGATCGCCGGCATCCAGTCGCCGGAGCAACTGGTCAGCAGTCTTTCCGGCGGCCAAGCACAGGCCGTCGCCATCGCCCGGGCAGTTCATTTTAAGAAAGAAGTGCTGCTGCTCGACGAGCCCACGAGCGCTCTCTCGGTCCGCGAGACGGAAAAGCTTCTCGCCGAGATCGTGCGTCTCAGGGATGAGGGACTTTGCATTGGCTTCGTCACCCACAATCTCTATCACGCCTTCCGGGTCTGCGATCGATTCATTGTGCTTTCCCATGGGCGGATCGTGAAATCGATGACGCGAGCCGAGACCTCTGTGGAAGACCTGACGCGGCTCATCGTCAGCCATTGAAACGCCGATCAAGAACGCCCCTTCCCGAGAGGAAACGCCTGTGGTGAACGTGCCAAAAGCCACGCCGAAGACAAACGCCATGAAGATCGCGAGCCCTCGAGCGTCGCGCAGGAAATCGGCCGGTGCACAAGGGAAGCGCGTCGTGTCAAGTCCGGCCGCTTTCGACGAGTCCAGCGCCGTGCGGCTCGGCGACAAGGTCTATGCCGCTATGCTCGTTGGGATTATGGACGGCACGTTCCCTGTCGGTAGCCGGCTGCCGACGGAGACGACCCTCGCTGAGCGTTTCGCGGTGTCGCGACCCCTGGTTCGTGAGGCGCTGGCGCGGCTTCGTGACGACGACCTTATCTACTCACGACAAGGCTCTGGCAGCTATGTCAGCGCGAAGCCACATCAGGCGGTTACCCAGTTCGCCCCGCTCGGCAGCCTTACGAGAATCAACCGCATTTACGAGTTTCGCCAGTCGATTGAGGCGGATGCCGCCTATTGGGCAGCTATCCGCGCCGATGAGAACACTCTTGGCGCGATAGAGCGTGCGCTGGCCGATATGGAAGCGGCGATCGAAGCCGATCAGGTCGGCGCCGCGAGCGATTTCGAACTGCACCTTGCCATCGCGCAGGCCTCATCCAATCCATATTTTGTTGCTGCCCTAACTTCGCTGCGCAACCAGATCGCTTCCAGCATGGCACCTGGCCGGCACATCGCGATATTGCGCCAGGGCGAATACCGCGAAATGGCGCGCCGGCAGCACCGCGCAATCGTTAACGCGATCAAGACTGGGGATGCTGAACGGGCGCGCAGCGAAATGCGGCGGCATCTCGAAATGAGCCGTCGCAGCCTGCTGGAGGGGAGCGATCCCGCGTGAAATCCATTTCCCGCATTTCACTGAGCGAAGCGCTTCGCCGGTTCCGGCGAGGGGAGTTGTCGAGTCGCGCACTTACAGAAGCAGCGATCGAGCGGCATCGGGAATTCGGCGGTCGGCTTAATGCTTATCGCAGTTTTGCGCCCGACACAGCGCTGAGGCGAGCCAGCGAGGCTGACAAGGCATTCAGCGAAGGGCGGGACTTGGGACCGCTGCAAGGCATACCGGTTTCGGTCAAAGATCTGTTCGGCGTCGATGGCATGCCTGTCTATGCCGGCACGCCTCGCCGGCTGCCGTCGAAATGGGAGCAGGAGGGGCCGCTGGTTGCGCGCCTCCAGGCGCAGTTGGGCGTCATCGTCGGCAAGAGTCACACTGTCGAATTCGCATTGGGCGGATTGGGGACGAACCGGCATTACGGATCGCCATACAACCCCTGGGATCCAAAAGAGCAGCGCATCAGCGGCGGCTCGAGCTCCGGAGCGGGCCTTAGCCTTCTCGAAGGCTCAGCGCTGGTCGCCGTCGCCTCGGATACGACGGGCTCAATCCGGATGCCGGCGAGCATGACCGGCACGGTTGGTCTTATGATCAGCCACGGCCGCTGGCCGATCGAGGGGATTGTGCCCGTATCGCCGATCCTCGACGCTCCCGGTTTGTTGACACTGACGGCGGCCGACCTCGCGCCGGCCTTCCTTGCGCTGGATGGCTCCGCCGGCAAGTTCGAGGAGGAACTGGCATGGTTCGAATCCGGAGAACTTGCCGGAGTGAGGATCGGGGTGGCGGAGGGGCTGTTCTGGGAAGGGTGTTCGCCCGGGATAGCCGAGGCGGTCAATGAAGCGCTCGGCGAGCTGGAACGTCGGGGTGTGGAACTGGTCCCCGTCGAACTGACCGAACTCAGTGCTGTCTATGAGATGTTCCAGGACGGACATCTTTCCGCCGCCGCGGTCTACAGCATGATCCGCAACGAATTTCCTGACTGGTGGGAAACGCTCGACAACGACGTGCGCGATCGACTGACCCGGCATGGCGCCGAGTTGCCGGCGCACGAATATGTCCGTCGCTTCCGCAGGATCGAGGATTGGATGCGTGCCGCCAGCGCGAGCCTCGATGGACTCGACGCCATAGCGCTGCCGACGATCTCGGTCACGCCGGCGCGGGTCGCCGACCTCGAAGGCGTCGATGCTTATCGCGAACACAACATGTCGGCTTCCCGCAACAGCGCCGTCATCGCGCTGCTCGGTCTCTGCGCACTCAGTATGCCTGCGGGGTTCGATGTCGCTCGAATGCCGGTGGGACTGCAACTTGCTTCCCGCCATGGCCGCGATGCAGACCTCATTCGTCTCGCGATCGCCTGCGAGCGCGTGCTCGGGACACGTGCTGAGCGCATGGGTGAGCCGCCGCTGCTGGCGGCTCCATAGCTAATCGGATTTCAACTTGTTGCAGCGATCAGGAGCGCTTGCCGCATGTCCAGAGCACGAATGACCATCGAGGACTATCGCGCGTCAGTGGTTGCGGTGCCGCCGATCGCCTTGAGCGATGACCTGCAGGTGGCGCGAGAGGCAAATGCAGACTTGGTGCGCCATATCGAGATCGGCGGCGTCAGAACGCTCCTCTACGGTGGTAACGCCAATCTTTATAATTTCGATCTCGGCCGCTACGCCGACGCGCTCGCCATGATGGACGACGCAGCTTCGCCTTCCATTAATATTATCACCTCGGTCGGACCGGATTTCGGCAAGCTGAGCGATCAACTGCCCGTGGTCGAACGTTCGGCCGTCCGAAACGTCATGCTGCTGCCGATGACATTTCCTGTCGATGCCGG
Source organism: uncultured Hyphomicrobiales bacterium (assembly GCA_964407155.1). Lineage (GTDB taxonomy): Bacteria > Pseudomonadota > Alphaproteobacteria > Rhizobiales > Kaistiaceae > DASZQY01. The sequence continues at coordinate 3,108 of CAYOUO010000209.1, forward strand.
CGGCCTTCTGCGCGGCATCCGTTTTGCCGCTGACCGGCTCGGTTTCGGTGTCATCCTCTACATTAAGCGAGAAAACTACCTCTCCCCGGACCTGCTAGCCGAGCTTGCGGCGGACGGTAGCGTCGCCTTTGTCAAATACGCAGTCGAAAGGAAGGAGCCGAGCGACGATGCCTATCTCGACGCGATCCTTTCGGCCATCGGTCGCGATATCGTCGCGAGCGGCATGGGCGAAGCGCCGATCGCCGACCATATCGGAAAGCGCGGCTTGGCCACCTTCACCTCAGGTGCGGTCTGCATCGCGCCCGCGGCATCCAACCGGCTGCTGACGCTCTATCGGGAGGGGCGCCTCGAAGAGGCACAGCAGGCGGCCGAACCTTTCCTGGCGTTTGAGCGGCTGAGAGCGCGCTTCGGAGGCATCCAGGTCCTTCACGACGCGGTCACCGCTTCAGGCATCGCACCGATGGGGCCGCAGCTGCCGATGGTTTCCGGCATTCCTGCTGCCGCTCGGAAAGAGTTGAAGCTCGCTACCGACAAGCTCATCGACGCCGACCGCATTGCGGTCCTGCGGACCTGACGGCGACGCTGACGGCGCGGCGACGGGCTCACCTCGACGGCTTACAGAAAAGCGCGTAGCCCATCCAACATTAGTGAACCTGCCTAATTGCCGCGACACCCGTGTTCGTCGGCGGAGTGCATCACCGACGTGCGCGACCGATCTTCCAGATGGGTCGCTTTGGGCACTTCTTGGAATCCGGATGTAATCACGTCAAGAAGCGGCGAGCCGGCAAGAGGACGGCTAGCGCGATTTGGCAACGGCGATGACCTGCTCGGTCATGCGGCCGATGCAATCCTCGAGTTCGCCGGCAGCCCCGCGGTGACGTTGGGACAGGAAGCACATGATCACCTTCGTGCCGCGCACCGGTGTCGCGATGGCGATGTCCGACGCGATGAATGGCGAAAAATTGCCGGTCTTGTGGGCGAAGCGTGCACCCCAGACATAGCGCGGAATCATGTCGTTGAGCTGCTGTGCTTCGAGGATGCGAAGCATCAGTGCGCATGTATCCGGCGACGCACAGATACCGGCCTCGATCTGGCCGAGAAGGGATCCGAGTGCGCGTAGCGTCGCGCATGAAAACGGCCGGCCGGTCTCGAAATGATAGCGGGCGCGCGCGTCCGAAATGCCATCGGGTCCAAGCGGCGGATAGCCGCGCCGGGCGAATTCGCCGGCCGGCATGCGGGCAAGTTCCGGATCCATGCTGCCGCCCAATGCGCGAAACCAGTCGAGCGCCGTGCCAGTCATCTCGATGCCGTCGATGCCGAGTTCGCCCATGGTGGCGTTGACCGCCGAGACACCGCCTGCTGCCTCAAGGCAGATGTCGGTCGCGGTGTTGTCGCTGACGACCTCCATCATCCACGCAGCGTCCTCAAGCGAGAAGGTCGCGCCCGCACGGAACAGGCGAAGAACGCCCGTGCCGAGACGCTTGTGATCGTCTGTCAGGGTGATGTGGGTATCGAGCCTGACTTCGCCACGATCGACGCGCCGCATCAGCGTGACGAGGAGCGGCACCTTGATCAGGCTCATGGTGTCCATTGTCGTATCGGCGTTGATGGCGATCTCGTCGCCGTTGTCGAGAAAGCGGACATAGATGCCCCACTGCGCGGCAACGCCCGAGGACAGCATCCGCAGGCGCCGTTCGAGCAGCGCGAGTTC
>CAYOUO010000210.1:0-7096 GCA_964407155.1 uncultured Hyphomicrobiales bacterium
CAGGTAGAGGCCGATATCGCCGGGTATTCCGTCGGGAAAATCGATGACACGGGCCGCGATACGAAAGCCGCGCGGCCGCAGTTCGCGCTCCCAGCGCAGGTAAATTTCGGCAGCCTCACCGCGGAGCGTGGTTGGCCAGTCGGCGTCGGGCGCGTTGATTGCGCGTCCATCGTCGCTGCACAGGCGGCTTGGAAAGCGCAGCAACAGGAATTCCTTCTCGCCAGCTTTCGCGGCTTCGCGCGCGTGATGCAACAGGCCGTGCCAGCCGTTGTCCGAGATGTGCGTTTCGATCATGCGGATAACGTTGCGGCACCGTTCTTCGGCCCTGGCTTGGCGCTGCCGGATACGTTCGAGGTCGATATCGAGTGTGTGGTTGGCGACGAGATGCTTGAAGTCGCTCACCGAAAGATCGTCGTCGCCTTGCGGCACGACGAAGTGTCCGTCACCAGCAGGGGCTGCCGGCGCGGTCTCGGCTGGAGCTGCTGTTCCCACTGGCTCGGGCGGACGCGGCACCGGGGCGTTTGGACCATCGCCGATACTGCGCAGGAGATCGGCGCGCCGCACGATGCCGACGATCTGGCCGTCGCGCACCACCGGAACGCGCTTCACGCGGTGCGTGGCCATCAGTGCGGCGATCTCATCGAACGGGGTGTCCTCGGTGACGCTGACGACCGGGCTCGACATGACCTCGCGTGCGACAGCGAGCGGTCCCTGGATGTGCTTCAGGAATTCGTCGTTCAGTGGCTCGCCTTCCGCCAGCCGCATCAGCCACCACTCGCTGCGGGTCTCGCGCTCGGTTTTCTTGCGGCCGATGAGATCGCCTTCGCTCACCATGCCGACGACGGCACCGGCGGCATCGACGACGGGCACCGCGCTCAGGTGATGGCGCAGCAGCACACGCGCGACGTCGCGGAGCGGCGTCTCCGGCGACACCTTGACGACATCGCGGCTCATGAGATCGCGAGCATTCACAATACTTTACGGCTCCGGAACGGGATGATTTCGATCTCTCCGACGCTAGAACGAAGGATCTCGACCGGCCTTGATTTGTCGCAAAACACCGGACTCGAAGTGGGGTGCCGCTGGTCGCGCAAAAGGCCAGGCGCCGTGCTCAGGCACGGAAAATGGCAGGGGCGCACCGGCCGCGGCACGCTTTTGGCAGCCCGATGGCAGAGCCGCCGATTCGAGGTGCGCCTGCCTGATGAGGGGGATAACGAGGTCACGCTTCCTCCACAGCGTCGACCCAATATCGTGAGCGGATGCGCGGGCTGAGGATGGGAGAGCTCAGGCAGCGGGAGAAGAACGATGAGCAAGCGTTTTGAAGTTGGCGATCATGTCAGCTGGAATTCCGAAGCCGGCCATGTCAGCGGCAGGATCATCAAAGTGCACACGCGCGACACGGACTACAAAGGCCATACGCACCACGCGAGCCCGGACGATCCGCAATATGAGATCAAGAGCGACAAGACCGATCACGTCGCGATGCACAAGGGATCGGCGCTGAAGCGCATCGCCAACTGACGCTTTCCGTCCCGAGCATCTCCCGAGCACCGGCCGAGCATCGACGCGATGTCCGTGTGATCCTGGCACCGGCTGGCATCAGCCCGGCTGCTCCGGCGGATAGGTGATCGACGTTCCGTCGACATGGGCGAAAGGCGTCAGCGCGTGCGGCCGATAGCTGGTTTCCGATAGAATCTCGATGACCGGCACGCCGCGCACGCCGAGCGCATCGGCGACGAGCGAGCGGTGGCAGCGCCACGGCACCGCCTCCGCACACATGATGACGGTGCGCTTCTGCCGGCTCATCTCGATGAGCGTCTCTACTGCCTGAGTAAATTCCGCCGTCTGCATGTAATCGGCATAGCCGCGGAAACTCTTGTTGCGCCAGCCGGTGTTCGGGGAGTCCTTGTGCGAATGGCGCAGGCCGCCCAACGCCTGCATATGGATGTATTCGATGTGGGCGGCCTTCAGGCTGCCGGCGAGAGCTTCGCGGCCAAACTGCGGATTGTGCCGCGACCCTGGCATCGTGCGGATATCGACGAGCTGCTCGATGCCGTAGATTTTCACCAGTTCAACGAAACGCTCGATCGGCAGCGTCGAATGTCCGACGGTGAAGATCGTGGCGCTCGGCCAGTGCGCGTCCTGCGGCGGGATAAGGTCGCTCATGCGGAGACCATAGGCCCCGCAAGCAAACGGAGAAACCATCGCATCCGATGTTGCGATGGATCGTTCACGCATCGGCGCGGGCGGGACAATGATCCCGCCCGCGCATTGGCTGCGTTAAAATACGCTGTCCGGATTGTAGAACTTGTCGGCGTTGTCCTTGGTGATGATGGGCGAGGGCAACACGGTGTGCTTCGGCGGCTCGGCCCCGGCCAGGATGGCCATGAGGCGGTGGAAGCCGGCGCGGCCGATCTGGTCGGAGTTGTTCTGGCCGGTGGCGCCCCAGTTGGAGCCCGAGCTCATGATTTCCTTGACCGTGCCCTTGGCGCCGTCGACGGATGCGACAAAGATCTTGTCGGAGAGGTTGGCGTCCTTGATCGCCTTCTGCGCGCCGGCGCACATGTCGTCGTTCTCGCAGAAGAACGCGTCGATGTTCGGGTACTTGGTCAGCATTTCCTCGGCCACCTTGAAGCCATCGTCGGCTCCCCAGTTGCCGAAGTCGGAAGACGCCTCGACCTTGATGCCGGCTTTCTCGACCACCGAGCGCATGCCGTTGCTGCGGTCGAGGCCGATCGTGTTATCGGCCGGGCCGCCGCGAATGTCGGCGACCAGGCCCTTGCCGCCCAGCCGCTTGGCAATGTATTCGCCGATGCCGACGCCGATCGCCTTGTTGTCGGGGCCCACCCATGAGGCATAGTCGCCGCCGACGAAATCGCGGTCGACCAGAACCACCGGCACGCCAGCCTGCTTGGCGGCGTCCAGCGCCTCCGGTGCGGCGGCGAGCGGTCCGCCGCTGATGATCAGGCCGTCGACCTTCTGCGCGAGAAGATCTTCGACGTTGGAGGTGAGCTTCGCCGCGTCCCCCTTCGCGTCGGTCGAGATGACGGTGATGTTCTTGTAGGCCGAGGCCTCGTCGGCGATCGCCTTGTCCATGCCCACAAAATACGAGCAGCACAGGGTGAAGTTGACGACACCGATCTTGATATCCTTGGCCGATGCCGGCGCCGGCATCGCCGCCCCGGCCATCGCCAGCGCGCCCACGGCGAACAGTGCTCTCATGAGATGTTTCACGGTTGATCTCCCATCTTCAGATTGTTGGCGCCCACCCCGATGGAGGGCGCCGGTTCCTCCCTCAGGTTCTCTTTCGCCTGGCCAGCACGGCGACCAGGATGATCAGGCCCTTTAGGAATTGCTGGTAGTAGGACTCGACGTTGAAGAGGTTCAGCACGTTGTCGACGACGGCGAGCGCCAGCACGCCACCGACGACGCCGATCACCGTGCCGCCGCCGCCGCCGAGGATGCCGCCGCCGATCACGACCGCCGCGATGGCGTCGAGCTCGTAGCCGACGCCGACCGATGGCTGCGCGATGCCGAGACGCGAGGCGAGGATGACGCCGGCGAGCGCGGCCAGGAAACCACTGATCGTGTAAGCCGCGATCAGGTGGCGGTTGACGTTGATGCCGGCCAGACGCACGGCTTCGGCGTTGACACCGATGGCGTAGACGGCGCGGCCGGAGGTCGTCCGGTTGAGGTAGAACCAGACGATCGGCAGCGCGATGACGAGCAGCAGCGTCGGAACCGGCAGCGGGCCGATGAAGCCGCCGCCGATGAGGCTCCTGAACAGCGGGTCGGCCGGGTAGGTCGGCGTGGCCGAGTACATGTAGAGGAGGCCGCGCACGCTGCCCAGGGTGGCGAGCGTGACGATGAACGGCTGCAGGCGGAAACGGGCGATGACCCAGCCGTTGAACAGGCCGACGGCGACGCCGATTGCCAGGGCGACCACGATGGCAAGTTCGAACGGCATCTGTGCCTGAAGGCCGGTCGCCACCAGACCGGAGAAGGCAACGACCGAGCCGACGGAAAGGTCGATGCCGCCAGTCAGCACGACGACGAGCATGCCGAGCGACAGAAAGCCGTTGGTGACGATCTGACGGGATATCGCGACGATATTGCGTTGCGTCAGGAACGTGTCGGAGCCAACGCTGGCAAAGACGATAAGGATGACGATCGCCGCCGCGAAGGCGAGATCGGCGATCCGCATGCCCGCGATGCGGCCGGTCGGCATTTTGGCGGCGACGGGATTGGCTTCCATCATCGCGTCACGCGCTCCGCTGCATGTCGACACCGGCCGCGTGCGCGAACACGGCTTCCATGGTGATGTCGTCGCGCGAAAGCTCGGCCACGATCCGGCCGCCGCGCATGACGAGCACGCGGTCGCTGAGACCGAGGACCTCCGGCATCTCCGACGAGATGAGGACCACCGCCGCGCCCGCCGAGGCGAGATCGGCGATCATGCGATAGATCTGCACCTTCGTGGCGATGTCCACGCCGCGCGTCGGTTCATCGAAGATGAAGATGCGAGCGCCTTCCACCAGCATCCATTTGCCGAGGACGACCTTCTGCTGGTTGCCGCCGGACAGCGCGCGAACAGGCCCGCGCGCCCGGCGCGGACGCAGCGCGAGCTCGTCGAGCTTGGCGTTCACCGCTTCGCGCTGGCGCCTGCGGTCAAGGACGCCGTGCGACGAGAAGCGCTGCATCGCGGCAAGGCTGGCGTTGTCGATGGCATCGGCCTCGAGCAGCAGGCCGTCGCGCTTGCGGTCCTCGGTGACGAGAGTGAGCCCGTTACGGATCGCATCGGCGGGGCCGCGGATGTTCACGCGGCTGCCGTCGATCACGACGTCGCCGGTGGGCGTCGGTGCGGCACCGAAGATCGCGCGGGCGACGTCGGTGCGGCCGCTGCCGACAAGACCAAACAGGCCGACAATTTCGCCGGCGGCAGCCGTGAAGCTGATGTCCTCGAAGACGCCGGGCTGCGACAATCCGCGGACATCCAGCAGCACCTTGCCGCGGGCGACGTGACGCTCAGGATAGATGGCATCGAGCGAGCGGCCGACCATTGCGGTGATCAGCCGGTCGCGGTCGATCGCGCCGGCCTCCGCGGTCAGCACCTCGACGCCATCCTTCAGAACGACGACATCATCGGCAATTTCGAAGATCTCCTCGAGACGATGCGAGATGTAGAGCACGATCGTGCCCCGCGCCTTCAGGTCGCGAATTCTGGCGAACAGCCGTTCGGTCTCGCGGACGGAGAGGACCGAGGTCGGTTCATCGAGGATGAGGACGCGCGGCGTCTCGACCAGGGCCTTGGCGATTTCGACGACCTGCTGCAGTGACACCGGAAGCGCATCGACGCGCCGGGTGACATCGATGTCGGGGAAGCCGAAATCGGTAAGTGCCTTTTGCGCGGCACGGTGCGTGGCCGGCCAGTCGACCACCCATCGCGGGCCTTTGGTCGGCATGCGGCCGAGCATCATGTTTTCGGCGACGCTGATGTGCGGCAGGAGGCTGAGCTCCTGGTAGACGGTGCGGATGCCGCGCTCGATGGCGTCATGCGGCTCCGCAAAGGCGATGGGGACACCATCGAGGGTTATGGCGCCGCGGTCGGGGGTCGTGGCACCGGCGAGGATCTTCATCATCGTGGACTTGCCGGCGCCGTTCTCGCCGCAGAGCGCAACGACGCGGCCTGCGCCGGCGACGAAGGAAACATCCTTGAGCGCCAGGTTGCCGTCGTAGCTCTTGCTGACGTGCTCGACAGTCAGCATCGCCGGTCAGGCCTCGCCCGCATTGAAGATGTCGCTCATCAGCAGCGTGCGCTGCTCGGTCATGTCGAGCAGCGTTTCGTGGATGCCCTCGCGGGCGTTGCCGCTGAGCTTGGTGCCGCCGAACGGAAGGTTCTCGACGCGGACCGCGGTCGAATGGTTGACGATGACGGTTCCCACTTCCAGCGTGCGGAACGCCTGCATCACCCGCCCGAGGTCGTGGGTATAGATCGCGGCCTGCAGGCCGTACGGGCTGTCGTTGGCGAGTTCCAGCGCCTCGTCGAACCGGTCGTAGGCCATGACCGGGAGAACGGGGCCGAAGATCTCCTCGTTGAACACGCCGTTGCCGCGCTTCACCCCGGTAAGAATGGTCGGTTCGTAAAACGTGCCGTTGCGCTTGCCGCCGGCATGCACCCGGGCGCCCGCCTTCACGGCGGCATTCACCTGACTCTCGACGCGCCTGGCGGCGTCCTCGTTGATCAGCGGGCCGACGTCGGTGTCGTCCTGCATCGGGTCGCCGAGCCGAAGCGAAGCGGTCTTGGCGACCAGCGCGTCGAGCACCGCGGGATAGATTTTCGCGTCCACGAGCACGCGCTTCACGGCGCAGCAGATCTGGCCGTTGCCGCTGGTGAAGCGGCCGCTGATCAGGTCGCTGGCGGCGGCGAGGGGATCGGCGTCCTCGCACACGATGGTGGCATCGTTGCCGCCGAGCTCGAGATGCACCTTCTTCAGCGTATCCGCGGCGCCGCGGGCGATGTGACGTCCGGCCTCGGTGCTGCCGGTCATCGCGATCATCTGGACGCCGTCCGCCGCAACCAGCGCGGCGCCTACGGTTTCTCCCGGACCGGTGACGACCTGATGGGCAGCCGGAGGCAGTCCCGCCTCCTCCATGAACTGCGCGATGCGCAACACGGTGAGCGGGCACTGCTCGGGCGGCTTGGTGATGACGGCGTTGCCGGCGGCGAGGCCACCGGCGACCTTGTGCGACCAGAGCTCGATCGGATAGTTGAACGGGACGATCGCAACGACAACGCCCAGCGGGTGCCGCATGGTGATCGCGATCGAACCCTCGCGCCCGGGGATCGAATCGAGCGGCGTGACCTTCCCGAAGATGCGTTTGGCCTCCTCGGCGTAGCCGCGCCAGATGCGGACCGCCGCGCGCAGTTCGCCGACGATCTCGCGGCGTGTCTTGCCGTTCTCGCGGCAGAGCAGGGCGGAGAGGGCGTCTTCCTCGGCTTCGATGCGATCCGCAACGCGCATGAGGATGGCGCAGCGCTCGTGGGAGGGCAGCCGCGCCATCGCCCTGCTGCCGCGCCGGGCGGCGGCGACTGCGC
>CAYOUO010000211.1:0-4679 GCA_964407155.1 uncultured Hyphomicrobiales bacterium
GCCGGCCATCCGGGAAGAAACAGCCGACGACATTTGGAACGCTGCTGTCGTTTGTGTTGCCGGTGGTCGGATCACAGCATGCCGAATTCGAAATCGTCTGCTGCTGGATCTTGTAGTTGAGCTGCGCGCTCAACTCGTCGCTGATCGGCAGGCCGAGACGGAAACCGGCACCAATGGTTTCCGAGTCGTAGTGCTGCCACTCGCTGGTCGTGTAGGAACTGTCGAACAGATCGATACCGGCCGAAATGTGCGACCCGAGGAAATAGGGATCGGTGAACGACAGCCGGTAGTTCTTGTCGATAGTGCTGCCACCGGCCGAAATCGACAGCTGCTGGCCGCGGCCGAGGAAGTTCTTCTCGTCCATCGAAATGGCCGCAACGATACCTTCGCTGGTCGACAATCCGCCCGACACGCTGAACGAGCCGGTCGCCTGATCGACGACGTCGACGACCAGAACCACCTTGTCCGGCGCCGAGCCTGGCTCGGTGCTGATGGTGACGCGCTTGAAGTAGCCGAGGTTGTCCAGCCGGCGCTTGGCGCGGTCCACCAGCACGCGGTTATAGGCATCGCCCTCCGCGATATCGAACTCGCGGCGGATGACATAGTCGCGGGTGCGCGTATTGCCGCGGATGTCGATCCGCTCGATGTAGGCGCGCGGGCCCTCGTCGACGGTGTACGCGATGGAGATCACGTTGTTGTTGTAATCGCGGTCGCCGCGCGGCTTGACCTGCGCAAACACATAGCCGCGGCGGGAGAGTTCGATGGTCAGGTTCTCGACGCTCTTCTGCACCTGGTCGGCGTTGAACACCTGGCCCTTCCGCGTCACCACGAACGGCATCAGGGCCGCCGCATCGGCGCCCTTGACCGAGGAATCGATCGTGATGTCGCCGAAATTGTATCGGGCGCCTTCATCGAGCGTATAGGTCAGCACGTAGCGGCCTTTGCCCTGGTCGAGGGCCGCATTGCCCGACAGCACCTGGAAGTCGGCATAGCCGTGCGAGAGGTAGAACTTGCGCAGCTGCTCTTCGTCGGCCTGGATCTTGTCGTCGCTGTAGATGTCCTTCTTGTCCAGCCAGCTCAGCCAGTTCGTCGTCCGGGTCTGAATGATTCCCGCCAGCCGCGACGTCGAAAACGCCTTGTTGCCGATAAAGACGATCGAGCCGACGCCAGTGCGGTTGCCTTCCACGATGTTGAACGTGAGGTTCACCCGATTGTCCGGCAGGCGGTCGACCTTGGTCGTCACGCTCGCGCCGGGGCGGCCGCTGCGGGCATAGTATTCCTTGATGCGATCGGTATCGGTCTGCAGGCGCGCGTCCGTCAGCGGATTGCGCACCTTGGCCGTAATGATCTGCTGGAGGATGTCGGCCTTGACCTTCTTGTTGCCCGTGAAATTGATCGAATTGATCACCGGGTTTTCAACGATGGTCACAACCAGCGCGCTGCCGCGCTGCACGATCGACACGTCCGCGAACAGCCCCGTATCGAACAGCGCCTTGATCGACGCATCGATATCGGCGGCGCTGTAGGACTTGCCAGCCTTGATGGTCAGGTAATCTTTGACGGTATCAGCCTCGATACGCTGATTGCCCTTTACGACGATCGACGAAGCCACGGCCGCATGCGCGGCAGCACTTCCCCCGAATACGATCGCCGCCGAAGCAACCGGCAGGGCCGCCGCGATAACCACCGCGAGAATGACCCGCCGGGCAAAAATCACCAATGAATTCATAGGGTCCGGATGCCTTATCGCCAGCCTCACCGCCCCGCGACCGCCGCAGGAAGATTCGCCCCCCAAGGGCCCTTAAAGGAAGGTTTACAGGCTTTTGCGCGGCCCGCAACCCACCCCGGCCGAAACCCCCGCGAATCTGCGGTTCGCGTTGCCCCGGCGACACGCATGGAACCCTCGATTCACGAGGACTTCAAATGAATAATATCGTTCCATGTCGCGAAAATCATCAGCATGAGCACGGCGGCAAGGCCGATGCGGAAGCCGATGTCCTGAACCCGCTCGCTAAGCGGGCGTCCGCGCACGGCTTCCGCGGCAAAGTAGAGCAGATGGCCGCCGTCCAGCATGGGAATCGGGAAGAGGTTGATGAGCCCGATGCTGACCGAGAGAATCGCGGCGAGATTGATCAGCGCAACGATGCCGAGCGTTGCAACCTGCGCGGATACCTCCGCCACCCGAATGGGGCCGCCCAACTGGTCGGCCGATTGCCGGCCGGAGAGAACGCCAGCCATGTAGGACAGGGTATGGCCGGTGATGAACCAGGTCTCCTGCACTCCCATCCCCACCGCGGCGGGCACCGAATAGTGGACGGTCGTCACCTCCGTCGCCTTGGGATCGCGGGCGATACCGAGGACGCCGATCTTCTGCTTGTTGCCGAAGGTATCGGCCATCTCCTTCAGTTCCGGCGTCGCGGAGACCCTGACGTCCCCGCCGTCGCGGCGCACGACGATGGAAAGCGTCTGGCCGGCTGCAAAGCTGACCACGCGCTGGAGATCGGCAAAACTCGAAATGGGACTTCCGTCGATTGAAACGACGAGGTCCCCCGGCTTCAGGCCCGCCTTCTCGGCCGGGCTGCCCGCAACCACGGAATCGATGCGCGGCGTGATGGTCTGCTGGCCGAAGATCGAGAAGATGCCCGTGAAGATCGCAATGGCGAGGATGAAGTTGGCAATCGGCCCGGCGGCGACGACGGCCGCCCGCGCCCAGACCGGCTTGGCCGCAAACGACTTTTCCCGCTCCTCGGGTGTGAGCGCCTCGATTGCCTTGCGGTCCGGCGCGCTTGCCTCGTTGTCATCGCCGAGAAAACGGACGTAGCCGCCGAGTGGAATGGCCGATACCCGCCAGCGCGTGCCCTTGCGATCGGTGAAGCCCACCAGCTCGGGACCGAAGCCGACCGAGAAAGTTTTCACCTGCACGCCGCACCAGCGCGCGACCAGGAAATGGCCGAACTCGTGGAAAAACACCACGATGATAAGCACGAAAAGGAACGGCAGGACGTATCCCGCCACCGACGAGCCAAGATTTCCAGCCCAGGCAGTCAATCCGATCAAGACTGCAATCCTTTCCCAGAACGATCGCCCCGGAAACCAGGGGTCGGGCCCGCCAGCTCGGACGTGATGCTGCGGGTCTCGCGGTCGAGCGCCACGGCTTCCTCGATCGAGGCCGGCGCACCCCGGCAATGCTGCGACATCCGCCGAAGCGTCTCCTCGACCATTCGGGCGATTTCAAGAAACCCGATGCGCCCGCCAAGGAAAGCCTCGACCGCTACTTCGTTGGCGGCGTTGAGAATATTGGTAGCGCAACCGCCCATGTCGAGGGCCGCCTGCGCCAGCGCAAGGGCAGGAAAGCGAACCGGATCGGGCGCCGCGAACTCCAGCGCGCCGATTGCGGCAAGATCGAGCGGGCGCTCGGCGGTGCGCGGGCTTTCCTCCGGCCATGCCAGGCAGCGGGCGATCGCCGTGCGCATATCGGGCAGGCTGAGCGCCGCCAGCACATAGCCATCGGAGAACGAGATCATGCCGTGGACGATCGATTGCGGATGGACCAGAACCGCGAGCTGCGACGGCGGCAGTCCGAACAGATGGTGAGCCTCGATAAGCTCGAGCCCCTTGTTCATCATCGTGGCGGAATCGATCGAGATCTTTCGCCCCATCGACCAGTTGGGGTGGCGCAACGCCTCCGCCAGGGTCGCTGCCGCCATGCGCTCGAGCGGCCACTGCCGGAAGGGGCCGCCGGACGCCGTGATCGTGACCTTTTCCACCGTCGCGCGCGGCCGGTCGCCGAGGAGCTGGAAGATTGCGTTGTGCTCGGAATCGACCGGCAGCATCGGCGCCCCCCAGCGCCGGGCCGCCGCGATGAAGAGATCGCCCGCCGACACCATGCATTCCTTGTTGGCCAGCGCGAGCGGGATTCCGGCGGCGAGCGCGGCGTAGGTGGGCGCGAGGCCGGCGGCGCCGACGATGGCGGCGACCACCATATCCGCGGGCCGTGTCGCGGCTTCGATGAGCGCGGCCTCGCCTGCCGCCGCAACGATGCCGGTTCCGGCGAGCGCGGATTTGAGGTCGGCATAGGCGGCCGGGTCGGCGACGACCGCAAGCCGCGCGTTGGCGGCGCGCGCGATCCTGGCCAGCGCGACCGCGTTGGCATTGGCGGTAACGGCCTCGACGGCGAACGCCTCGGGATGGTCGGCGAGCACCGACAAGGTGCTCGCACCGATCGAGCCCGTCGCGCCGAGAATGGTGATGCGCTTCGGCTGCGTGAGGAGGCTGGGCTGCGGCGCGCGGGCTACCAAGCGACCAGCCCCTGGCCAACGCCCGCTCCCGCGTGGGCAAATCCGACCAGCGCGCCGATCCCGGCGGCGGCGAGCAGGCCGTCGACGCGGTCCATCAGGCCGCCATGTCCCGGGATGAGGCGGCCGGCATCCTTGGTGCCGAACGTGCGCTTCAGGGCGGATTCAAAAAGGTCGCCGGCCTCGGCCGCAACCGCCAGCGCGCCGGCCACCAGCGCCGACATCGGCGTCACCGGAAGGCGCGCGACCGCGACGACGACGAGGCCGGCTGCGACGCCGGCGACGATGCCGCCAATCGCGCCGGACCAGGTTTTGTTGGGCGATACGCGCGGCCAGAGCCTCGCCCCCCCGAGACCGCGGCCGACGAAGAAAGCGCCGGTATCG
>CAYOUO010000212.1:0-14172 GCA_964407155.1 uncultured Hyphomicrobiales bacterium
ACGATGTGCACGAAGTCGTGCCGGGCCTCGTCCACCGCTATCCCGACCGCGTGCTGCTCAAGCTGCTGACGGCCTGCGCCGTCTACTGCCGTTTCTGTTTTCGCCGCGAAACCGTTGGGCAGGGCGGTGGGCTGTAGCCGGCAGAACTGGCCGCGGCGCTCGACTACGTGCGCGCCCATCCCGAGGTGTGGGAGGTGATCGTGTCGGGCGGCGATCCGTTCGTCGCCGCGCCGCGCCGCCTGGCCTCGCTCGTCGGTGCGCTCGCCGCGATCCCGCATGTCAGCGTCGTGCGCTTCCATACGCGCGTGCCGGTCGTCGCGCCGGAACGGGTGACGGACGACCTCGTCGCTGCGATCAAGATGCCGGGCGTCGCGACCTGGGTCGCGATCCATGCCAACCATCCGCGCGAGCTCACGCCTGCGGCTGTCGCGGCGCTGGCGCGGCTCGCCGATGCCGGCATTCCGCTCGTCAGCCAGACTGTATTGCTGAAGGGAATCAATGACGACGCTGCGGTTCTTGAGAAACTGATGCGGGCATTCGTTGCCGCCCGCGTCAAGCCCTATTACCTGCACCATGCCGATTTCGCGCCCGGCACGGCGCACCTGCGCACCTCGATCGCCGAGGGACAGGCGCTGATGCGCGCGCTGCGCGGGCGGCTCTCCGGCATCGCGCAGCCGACCTATGTGCTCGACATCCCCGGCGGCCACGGCAAGGTGCCGGTCGGCCCCGCCTACCTCGACGGCGAATCCGTTGCCGATCCCGCCGGGCATCGCCACGTTTACCCGCCGGGATAGCCGGCGCTGCCGCTGTCACCGGAATGTCATCTGAACAGGCGAAATAGTCGCCCTCACCGTTTACTGCGGCGCGTCGGAGGGGGAGCATGGCCGAGCAGGTCTACAACGTTCTGTTCATTTGCAGCGGTAACTCGGCGCGCTCGATCATGGCCGAAGCGATCCTCAACCGCGAAGGCAAGGGCCGCTTCCGCGCCTGGTCGGCGGGCAGCCACCCGGCCGGCGGCGTCAATCCGCATGCGATCAGCCTGCTGCAGACGCTGGGCTACGAGACAGAGGGCCTGCGCTCGAAGTCGTGGGACGAATTCGCCGCGCCGGGCGCGCCCGAAATGGATTTCGTTTTCACAGTCTGCGACGACGCGGCCGGTGAAACCTGTCCGGTGTGGCCGGGCCATCCCGCGACGGCGCACTGGGGCGTGCCCGATCCGGCGAAGGTGACGGGCAGTCACGCCGAAATCTCCGAGGCGTTCGACGAGGCCTACCGCCTGCTTGCGGCGCGCATCGGCCTGCTCGTGGCGCTGCCCATTGCCAAGCTGGACCACGTTTCGCTGCACAAGCATCTCGCCGAGATCGGCGATCACGGCCGGCAGTCGGCGGCGTAGTTCCGCCGACGCCGGTCAGCTGCCCGGCGCCTCGAAGCCGATCTTGAGGTGGCTGCGGTCGCAGAACGGCTTGTTCCGCGACGCGCCGCAGCGGCACAGCGTGGCGCCGGTGACGCGGTCGACCGTGCGGCCCGTGCCGCTGCAGATTTCCAGGTTGCCCGATACGCGCAGCGGCCCGTTCTTCTGCGGCTCGATGGCGAGCGCGCCGTTGCGCAGGGCAAGCGGCTCGGATGCCCGCGTCTCCGGCTCGCCCGATGCGGCGAAGCCGATCGTGTTGTGCGAGCCGTCGCAGAATGGTTTCCGCTTCGACGCCCCGCAGCGGCAGAGCGTGGCGCGGTAGCCGATCGTCTCGCCGCCGACCTTGAGGTCGCCGTGGAAGGCGTAGGGGCCGTTCTCGCGGACATTGGCGAGGTTGACCGGCGGCGCCGTCTCGTTCTCGCCGCCGTCCTTGCGCGTGTAGGTGATGGCGCCGGAGGGGCACTGGTGCGCGATCGTGACCAGCGTCTCGACCGATGCCGCGTCGGGATAGATCCACGTTCCCGGGGTGTTGGCGCGGAAGACCGCGGGCGCGCCCAGCACGCAGAAGCGCGCGTGGATGCAGCGCTGGCTGTCGAACCGAAGCGTCAGCGCCTTGCCTTCGGCGATTTCCGGGCCGCCGGCGGGTCCGGCGGTCGGCGGCACGTCAGCGGGCTTCGGCGCCGCCGCTGTGACCGGCGCCGCTTCAGGCGCGTTGACCGTGCGCAGGTTCTCCACCCCGAAGCGCACCGCCAGCGTGTCGAATTTCGCCGCCAGTCCGGCGAGGTCGTGGCCCGCCGGGAAAATGGTGCGGGCATGCTTCGCCATGTCGATGAAGCGCTCGGCGATGATGCGCCGCTCGTTGGCGCCTTCCGGCAGGCGGGCGACGTCGCGCAGCATGGAGAAGGTGACGCCGGCATTCACGCCCGGGTGCGCATGGCTGGCCGGCAGGGAGGCGAGGTGAGGCCCGATCTCGGCGAGGATCATCATCAGGTCGATGGCGGTGTCGACGAGCTGGCGTTTGGCGGTGCCGCCGCGCTCGCGGCCGTAGCTCTGCACGAGGCAGCGCAGCGCGTGGCCGTAGACGGCGTTGGCGAGATCGAGCACGCGCGCCGCTTCCGGCAGATCGATGAAGACGCGATGCGCCGGGTCGCTCGGGCGGTTCATCACCGGATTGTGCGCGACCGGAAAGGCGGGCGCGAAGGCGGGATCGGCCGCGACGAACCCGGCATATTCCCGGCGCACGTTGAGGAAGCGGTTGTAGTGGCTGTTCTCGCTGTTGCCGGGGGCGCCTTCGCCCTGCTCGATGATCGTCTCGATCGCCTCGTTGGCACTCTTGAGGTCGGTGACGGTGATCAGCCCGGGCAGCGATACGTCGCCGTGGCCGATCTGTCCCGCCGGATCACCGCAGAACAGCGCCGCCTCGCCGATGTGATGCGCCAGAACCTCGAAGCCGTGGCGGATGCCGCGGTAGAGATGCCCGACGGTCAGGTAATCCTGCGCGTGCGGCATCAGCCGGCCCTTGGGCTGGGTGCGATGGTAGTCGCCGATGTGCACGAACTCGCTGGAGTCGGTCAGTTCCTTGCCCTCGGGCCGCTCCAGAAAAATGAAGTGATCGAGCACCGCAGGCGAAAAGCCGGCGAGCTCGACGATGACGCCCGACGGGTGGTAGCCGGCGGGGATCGGGAAATTCGGGCGCGAGAAATGCGGTGCGCCGCCGATGGCGCTGGCGAGATTGCTGGCCAGCGCGAGGTGCACCATCTCCTCGACGGCCACCGAATTGATCGCGTGCTTCCAGCGCTCGACGGCGGCGGCCTGTGCGGCGGTCAGGCCGTCGCGCTCGCCGCGCTTCAGGCTCCACGCGGCGTAGAGATAGCAGCACATGAGGTTGTGCTCGATCGAGGCCGCCTCGGCGAGCAGATAGATCAGCTCCTCGCGCGTCTCGATCCTGATCTTGGGTTCTTCATGGACCATCGGCGATCCTCCCGCGCCTTGAGGACGCGCATTTTTGCACAAGTTGGCGGCCGCCGCGACGGAGGGGGCGGGGATCGCGGCAGCGCAGCAACCGGCGGTGCCTGTTTCGACAGGAGAGCGGGGAGCAGGCCGCGCGCCGGGCGCTCTTTCATCTGGACCCCGGCCTTCGCCGGGGTGACGGCCGAGGATTGGTTGCGCCCGCTTCGCCCGTCATTCCGGTGAAGGCCGGAATCCAGATTCGCGCTCGACGTTTCAGGTTATTTGCCCTTGCGAACGTCAGCGGAGCGGGCCGGCTCAGCGAAATCTCGAATTGATCGCGCGACGCTGTTATGCTCGCCGGCAGCAAAACGGATTTGGGATGCGCGATGAAGTCGATTCTGGTCCCGGTCGAGCCCGGTCCCCTGCTTGAATCGGTGCTGCAGAGCGCCTGGCTGCTCGGCTCGGCGTTCAGCAGCTATGTCGAGGGCTTTGCGCTCAGCCCGGTGCTGACGCCTTTTCTCGGCGCCGATGCCATCGGCGGCACGGTCGTCTATGACGCCGATCTCCGGCAGGACGAAAAGACCGCCGAGGAATCGCGGCAGTCGTTCGAGAAGGGCATCAGCGACCGGGCGCGCGCCAGCGCCACCGGCATGACTTTCGGCTGGCTCAAGGACGCCACCCAGGGCGACGCCTTCGTCGGCGCGTACGGGCGCGTGTTCGACATCACGGTGGTCGGGCGGCCGGCGAGCGCATCCGAGAGCCCGCGCATGAGCACGTTCGAAGCGGCACTCTTCGAGAGCGGTCGCCCCGTCCTGGTCGCGCCGCCGTCGCCGCCGGCGAGGCTCGGCGAAGAGATCGCGATCGCCTGGAACCGCAGCGCCGAGACGGCGCGCACCGTCGCCTTCGCGATGCCGCTGCTCGAGCGGGCGAAGAAGATCACGGTGCTCGCCATTCGCGGCGGCAGCGTGTCGGGGCCGGACGGCGAGCAGCTTGCCGCCAATCTCCGCCGGCACGGGCTGAAGCCCGAGGTCGTCGCCGTCGAGGCGGAAGACGGCCGCGCCATCGGCGTCGCCGTGCTGGAGCAATCAGCGCGTCTCGGCTGCGATCTCATCGTCAAGGGCGGCTTCACGCAGGGCCGCCTCAGCCAGCTCATCTTCGGGGGCGCCACGCGGCACATCCTGGCGGAGACCACGCTGCCCGTCTTCATGGCGCACTGAACCGGTCGGCCTGCGGCATGGGCTCGCGCAACCAGACGCCGACGGAAGCCGATGTCGCGGCGCTGGCCGGCGTGTCGCAATCGGCGGTTTCGCGGGCTTTTACGCCGGGCGCGAGTGTGGCCGCGGAGACGCGGCGGAAGATTCTGGGCGCGGCGCGGCGCCTCGGCTACCACCCCAATCTCATCGCGCGCGCGCTCAGCGCCAAGCGCTCGAACATCGTCGGGCTCGCCGCGCGCAATCTCGAAAATCCGTTCTACGCGCAGGTCGTCAAGGAACTGTCCGAGCGGCTCTCCGCCACCGGCCGCCACATCCTGCTGTTCGCCGCGTCGTCGGACGAAACCTCGGTCAAGGCGATCGAATCCTTCCTCAGCTATCAGATCGACGCGCTGCTTCTGGCCGCGACCTCGCCGTCGAAGTCGCTCGTCGCCCAGTGCCGGAAGATCGGCATCCCCGTCGTGCTCATCAATCGCGATTCGCCGCTTATCGGCGTCTCGACCGTGCGCGGACAGAACCGGCGGGCGGGCGCGCTCGCCGCCGGCTTTCTCGTCGCCGGCGGCCATTCGCGCTTCGCCTTTCTCGGCGGCCCGGAAACCTCGTCGATCAGCGGCGAGCGCCAGGCGGCGTTCGAGCGCGAGCTGGCGCGGCTCGGCAAGGGGCCGGTCACGGTGCGGCGCGGGAACTATACGTTCGAAGGCGCGCAGGCGGCGACGCGCGCGCTCTTGTCCGATGCATCGCGGCCCGATGCGATCTTCTGCGCCTCCGACTACATGGCATTCGCGGCCATCGACGTGGCGCGGCGCGAGTTCAACCTCGACGTCGGCGTCGATCTCTCCATCGTCGGCGTGGACGATGTCGCCGAGGCCGGCCAGGCCTACGATCTCACCACCTTCTCGCAGCCGCCCGGGGCGCTGGCGGGAGAGGCGATCGCGCTGATCGACCTCCACATGGCCGATCCGGAAGCGGCCGCCGAAAAGCGCGAGGTCAGCGGCGACCTCATCGTGCGGGGCAGCGCGCGGGTGCCGGCGGCCGGCGTTATCAGCCTCGAGGGCCGCCAAATCTGGCGTCCGTGAGAATCTGAACCTTTTGAAAACGCAATCAGGAACCTTTCCCGCTTAAAGGCGTTGCATGCGTATGCAAAACTGGCTAAAGGCGAACCGCGGGCAGGCGGACGGGCGCAATTTTTAAGTATCTCGGGAGCGGGTCATGGATGGTAACGGGTCGATGACGATGGGGCGGCAGGCAGAGCCGCCGTTCAAGTCGCGGAGCGTCAATCTCGAGACGCCTTCGCTTTACGAGGAGGCGCTGCGCCGCGCCGAGGCCCGCCTGTCGCGCGACGGGGCGCTGGTGGTGGACACCGGCCAGCACACCGGCCGCTCGGCGAAGGACAAGGTGATCGTGCGCGACGCCGACACCGAGAACACCATCTGGTGGGCCAACAACGGCGCCATCACCCGCGAGGCGTTCGAGCGGCTGAAAGCCGACGTCAACGCCTACATGGCCGATCGCCATCATTACGTGCAGCAGCTCTTCGCCGGCGCCCATCCGGGACATCGCGTCACGGTCAGCGTGCACACCGAGCTGGCGTGGCACTCGCTGTTCATCCGCAACCTGCTGATCCGGCCGCTTGCCGAAGAGGTGAGCGACGACATCGATCTCACCATCATCGCGGCGCCCGGCTTTCGCGCCGATCCAGCGCGCTACGGCGTGCGCTCCGAAACGGTGATCGCCTGCGACTTCACCAACCGCGTCGTGCTCATCGTCGGGACGAGCTACGCCGGCGAGATGAAGAAGGCGGTGTTCACCTTCCTCAACTACGTGCTGCCCGCCAAGGGCGTCATGCCGATGCACTGCTCGGCGAACGTCGGGCCGAACGGCGACACGGCGATCTTCTTCGGCCTGTCGGGCACGGGCAAGACGACGCTGTCGGCCACCCCCGACCGCACGCTCATCGGCGACGACGAGCACGGCTGGGGTCCGGACGGCGTGTTCAATTTCGAGGGCGGCTGCTACGCCAAGACGATCAAGCTCTCGGCGGAGAGCGAGCCCCAGATCTGGGACGCAGCGGGCCGCTTCGGCACGGTGCTGGAAAACGTCGTCCTCGACGAGGCCGGCCATCCCGATTTCGACGACGCCTCGCGCACCGAGAACACCCGCGCCGCCTATCCGCTGCCGTTCATCGCCAATGCCTCGGAGAGCGGCATCGCCGGCCATCCGAAGACGCTGGTGATGCTGACCGCCGACGCCTTCGGCGTCCTGCCGCCGATCGCGAAGCTGACGCCGGACCAGGCGATCTATCACTTCCTCTCCGGCTTCACCGCCAAGGTGGCCGGCACCGAGAAGGGCGTGAAGGATCCCGAGCCGACGTTCTCCGCCTGCTTCGGCGCGCCGTTCATGCCGCGCCCGCCGGTGGAATACGGCAATCTGCTCCGCCGCATGATCGCCGAGCACAACGTCTCGTGCTGGCTGGTCAATACCGGCTGGACCGGCGGCCCCTATGGCGTCGGGCGGCGCATGCCGATCGCGTGGACGCGCGGGCTGCTCAACGGCGCGCTCTCCGGGGAACTGGACAAGCGCGAATTCCGGCGCGACCCGCTGTTCGGTTTCGCGGTTCCGGTATCGGCGCCGGGCATCCCGGCCGAGGCGCTGGTGCCCGAATCGACCTGGAGCGACAAGGCCGCGTACAGGCAGCAGGCCGCGCGGCTGGTGGAGATGTTCCGCGCGAACTTCCAGCGCTTTGCCGGCGAGGTTGACGCGGCGATCCTGTCCGGCGGCCCGCTGGCTTCGGCAGCCTGAAACGAACGAAACTCCGGCGGCGCCCGCCACGGGCGCTGCCGCTCGCCGCGTTCGCCCCATAGCGCATCGGCCATTTCCCGCGGCTAGTCAGGACGCGCGCGTTTGCCCCAGCCGTCGTGGGACACCACCGCGTCCAGCGGCATGCGCCGGTTCCAGCCGGCGGTCTCGAGTTCGGGCCGGTCGAGAAATTCCGACACGTAGCCAAGGCAGAGATAAGCCACCGGCTGGATGCTCGCCGGGATGCCGAGCGCGGCGCGGAGGTCGTCGTAGGCGACGATGCTGACCCAGCCCACGCCGACATTCTCGGCGCGCGCGGCGAGCCAGAGGTTCTGCGCGGCGCAGACTGAACTGAAGAGGTCCATCTCCGGCTGATGCGTGCGGCCGAGCACGACCGGACCGGTACGCGCGCGATCGCAGGTGATGCAGACGTTGACCGGCGCGGCCATGATGCCCTCGAGCTTCAGCCGCGAATAAAGCGCGCGGCGCTTGCCGTCAAACATCGCCGCGGCTTCGGCATTCGCCTTGGCGAAGGCGCCGTGCACGCGCTCTTTCACGGCGGGATCGCGGATGACGATGAAGTCCCACGGCTGCATGAAGCCGACCGAAGGCGCGTGGTGCGCGGCGAGCAGGATGCGTTGCACGATGTCGTCGGGAACGGGCCTCGGCAGGAACTGACCGCGCACGTCGCGGCGCGAAAAGATGCAGCGGTAGACGGCTTCGCGCTCGGTATCGTCGAAGGCGTGCGAGGCGGGAATGAGGACGGGATTCTGGACGGGATCTGGAGCGGACATCGGGGCGCACCTGTGGCGTAAGGTTCACGCGCCACCCGTCCACGGCGGCACGCCACCACGCTCCAGGCCGGTCTTCTGACTCCGGATCCACCCGGCCGGACGCCTTCCCGGCTTGTGGCCAGTGGCAACTGTCCGGCAGTCCCCGTCACAGCGTTGGGCACGCGGCGGAATTTCACCGCCTTCCCGATTCTCCCGGGTGATGGCCCGGGCACCTGAGCCCGCCAGATGTCGCACAGCGCCGGCGAGGCGTCCAGCGACTGCGGGAACGGGCTGTGCAGACGGCGCCGGTTCCTGCACAAAGGTATAGCCCGGCCCGCGCGCGCCGCCGGAAATCCTTGCTCTGCGCGCGGTGCGCCGCAGCCCGCGCCCGCACCTATACCATTGTGCAATTTTTCGCCTGCCGGCCGGAGGTTACGGCAGCCGCACCTCAGCACGAGAGCGACAGCAACGGCGCCCGGCCCGGCGGCGAACGCCACGGCTTTGCCCGCAGCACCCCCGCGTCTCGCGCGGCGTGAATGGACGGTGCGGAAAAATCGTGCACGGAAAAGTCGACGCGCGGACCGGCATGCCGGTCTTTTTCATCAACCTCGACCGATCTGCCGGCAGGCGGGCGGAAATGGACCGTCGGCTCACCCGCCTCGGGCTCGATTACGAACGGATTTCAGCGATCGACGGCCTCCGGCTGCCGGATGACGTGCAGCGCCGGTGGTGCCCGACGCCGGGACTTTCCTATCATCTCGGCCCGGGTGAGATCGGCTGCTTTCTCAGCCACCGCGAATGCTGGAAGCGCGTGCTGCAGCGGGCGAAGCCGTTCGCGGTCATCCTCGAAGACGATATCGATCTCGCACCGGCGGCGCGCGCTCTGTTCGCGTCGAGCGAATGGATTCCGCCCGATGCCGACATCGTGAAGATCGAGACGCGGCTGAAGGGCAGCACGCTGGTGGACCGCGAGGAAATTTTCGCTGATGGCATGCACAGCGCGACCCGCCTGCGCGGCCGGCATACCGGCAGTGCCGGTTATATCGTCGCGCGCCGCGCCGCGGAAAAACTTCTGACGATGACCGACACGTTTACCGACGCCATCGACCAGTTCCTGTTCAATCCGGATCTCGCGGCCTTTCACACGCTCGTCACCTACCAGCTCGTGCCCGCAGTCTGCATCCAGGAAAAATGGATCAGGCAGCGCAGCGAGGGCGGCAAGGCGCTGCCGAGCGAGCTCGACGTCGAACGCTCTCGCTTCCGGCCGAAGAGCAGTCTCTGGCAAAAGGGACAAAAGGCCGTCGCCCACGCGGTGACGGCATGGATCAACGGCGATGCGCCGCGCCCGCCGGGCAATTCGCACCGGCGGCAGATTCCGTTCGGCTAGCCGGTCCTGTCGGCGGTAGTCTCACCGGCATCGTTGTCACGGCCGGCGGTGACCAATCGTTATCCATCTCGACCGTGAGCTTGCCGGCGTCGGACAACTCGAGCGCCTTGGCAGGCCGGGGACCAATCGAAAGTCTGGAAATCGCAGGCGCTGCCGCGCAAGCTAAATTTGCAGCGGGGTTGTCTTTATGATTGTTTCCACCATGGCGGTAATGACGCCGCCGTGGGGAGCAGCTATGCCGGACCTGCCTTCGTTCGTGGCGCGAGGCGAACGCGCGCGCCTGTTCCCCGTCCTCGCCGATACCTCCAAGGAAGGCCGAACTCTTTCCATTCTGCTGGCTTGCATAGAAAATGTCGATGAGTTCGGTCGGGCGCTGTTGGCAGAACTGGATCAACGGGCCGGATCTCGCGCGAAGATCGAGACCTATACGGAAGTGGTGCTCAAGAGCGCCGCGGATAAATCGTTCCGTCCTGATGGCCTGATTGTCTTGTCGGTCGGTTCCCGACAATGGACGGCATTGGTCGAAGCCAAAGTGGGAAACTCCGATCTCGACGTCGCGCAGGTCGAGGGGTATCTCGACCTGGCAAAGCAGAATGGAATCGACGCGCTTATCACGATTTCCAATCAGTTTGCTCCCCTGCCGTCCCAGCATCCTCTGACGATTTCCGCCACCAGCCGAAGGAAGGCCGGGCTTTTTCATTGGTCGTGGATGTCCATACTCACAGCCGCCGATCTGCTCCTCAACAACGAGGAAGTGGAGGACGGTGACCAGCGCGTGATTCTCAACGAGATGGTTCGCTTCTTGAGTCACCCGAGTGCCGGCGTGAAGGGGTTCGAGCAAATGCCCCCGTGTTGGACTGACATCGTCAACAGCACTCAGGCCGGCGGCGCTATTGCATCGAACTCTCCCGACGCACGCCTATTACTCGATGCTTGGTACCAGGAAGCCCGAGAACTCAGTCTGATCTTGAGCCGCCAAGTTGGACGCGAAGTGCGCATTCGCGTTCCGCGCGCGCACGAAGAGGACCCCAGCCTGCGTCGCAAGGCGGACATGCAGACGCTGAGTGAAGACAAGACAATCTCTGCTGTCCTCTCCGTGCCCGACGCCGCAGCGCCAATCGAAGTTTGCGCGAACCTTCAAACCCGGACGGTCGCGGTCTCCATGCGCCTGGCAGCGCCGGGTGATCGGCAAAGCACCAAGGGAAGAATTAGCTGGCTGCTGCGCCAGTTACAAAAGACCGAGCCGGAAGGCATCTATGTCCGGCTGTATTGGCCGGGCCGCGGAGGAAACTCGCAGCATCTGCTTTCCGCGTTGCGCGATGGAACTTCCTCGCCGGAAGACGACCGCCCGGATTCTGTCACGACGTCGTTTGAAGTGCTGCTTGTCAGAGAGCTTGGCGCACGCTTTGGTCAACGCCGCAACTTCATCGGCGACGTGCAGAAGGCAGTTCCGGATTTTTACGAGGCGGTGGGCCAGTATCTGAAGGCGTGGCAACCCCCAGCGCCTCCGTTACCGCAGGAAAAGGCCCAGCCCAGCGACGTTGCCCCAGAGGCGCTTCGTCAACAAGCCGACGAAATTGCCCTCGCACGCAACGAATAACGCCGGTGCAGCAAGGATCACAAGCGCGTCAAGCCGAGCTGATCTGGCCTATAGTTGCTGCTGAAGGGCGGATGTCGCTGGAAGCCGCTGACGCCTCTCCACTGGATACGCGTTGTCCCGCTGAATGCGATTATTGAAGTTTCAGCGAAGGTGTGGCCAAGCGCTTCAGCCCCTAGAATCATCGTTCATCTGTGATGACCGGGCGATGACCGGCTGCGGGACGTGGGTGCTGTCAGCTTGGTCAGACCATATGAACTGGCGCACCCGGCGAGATTCGAACTCACGACCTCTGCCTTCGGAGGGCAGCGCTCTATCCAGCTGAGCTACGGGTGCCTGATGCCAGTTTCCGCCGGAAGCGGCTGACAGAGATGCCCCTTCCGGTGGCCATGGTGATAGCGCACGCCGCTGCTTCGGACAATCCGCCTCGGTACCGCTGTCGGCAGAGAAGGCTTCCGGTCCGGGACCACCGGCAAGTTCCCCGCACAATCGCCTCTAGCCGAGATCTCCGGATAATTCCTCTCATCGGGAATCTCCGCCGGTCCTTCCCTACAATCTCTGCTGACCAGGATTTCCGCCAGCGCCCGGGCGATCTCCGCTCGCCGGAAACTCGTCGGTGCTTTCCCGGCAATCTCTCTGGCCGGACGTTGCTTCCCGGGCAGGCCCCCAGGACCACGACGGCTTCGGGAGTGGTGCGTCCTGCCTGCGCTCAGGGAGGAACGCCCCCGTCTTTCGGTCGCGGCGCCCCGCGGTGTAGTACCCGCGGGTAACGACAAATCGGCCTCCCGCTTGACCTTCGCCGGGCCGGATGGTGGTGTCGGACGGCGGCGAATCTGGATGCAATCGTGCTGCCGCGCGCGGAATTGCACGCCGAAAAGGCAGGCGGACCGGTCGAAAAATGCCGGATTCGCGCGAAAGCGGTGAGGGGTGATGGCAGGCCTGAGCGCCAGGGTGGTCGGCAGCGTCGTCGGTGGCGCCCTCGTGCTGGCGCTCGCCGCCGCGCCCGCGGTGGCCTCCGAGGGGGAACTGCCGCCGCTCGTCCACGACATCGGCGTCGGCGCCTTTCTCTCGGGCCTCCTCGCGATCCTGTTCACGCGCATCCGGATACCGGCCATCGCCGGCTACATCCTCGCCGGCATCGTCGCCGGCCCGCTGGCGCTCAAGCTCGTCACCGACCCGCAGAACATCAACACCATCTCGCAGCTCGGCTTCGTCCTCCTGCTCTTCCTTATCGGGCTGGAGATCGACATCGGGAAGATCCTGAAGAGCGGCCGCACCATCATGATGACCGGGCTGGTGCAATATCCGCTCATCGCGCTGTTCGGTTTCCTCGTCGCCCATGTCCTCGTGTTTCTCGGTCTCGGCAGCGTCTTCGGCAGCGGGCTCGGGCCGCTCTACGTCGGCCTCGTCATCGGCGGCTCGTCGACGCTGCTGGTCGTCAAGCTCTTCCAGGAAACCTTCGAGCTCGACACGGTGCCGGGGCGCATCGCGCTCGGCCTCCTCGTCATCGAAGACGTGTGGGCGATCGTCATCCTCGTGCTGCAGCCCAACCTGCAGCATCCGGAGCTCCTGCAGATTCTGGAATCGTTCGTCGGCATCGCGGTGCTCGCCGGGATCACGTTCCTGGCGGCGCGCACGCTGTTTCCGGTGGCGTTCCGCTGGATCGCGAAGATGCCGGAGATCATTCTCGTCGGCGCCATCGCGTGGTGCTTCGCCGTCGTCTTCGTCGGCGCCAATTTCGACAGCGTGCTGCATGGCCTGTTCGGCATCGAAACGCATTTCGCGGTCGAATCGGGCATGGGCGCGCTGATCGCGGGCGCCACCATCGCCAGCCTGCCTTACTCGATCGAGATCATCACCAAGGTCGGCGTGGTGCGCGATTTCTTCATCACGCTGTTCTTCGTCGGTCTCGGGCTCGGCATTCCGGCGCCGAGCGGCCCGGCCATGCTGCTCGCCGCCGTGTGCATCGCGCTCGCCGCCATCGTGGCGCGCCAGCTCATCGTCTTTCCGCTGCTCTACGTGAACGGCCTCGACCAGCGCAACGCCGAGGTCACGGCGCTCCGCATCAGCCAGATCTCCGAGTTCAGCCTGGTCATCGCCTTTCTCGGCCACGAGCTCGGCCACCTCACGCCCGATCTGTCGAGCGCCGTCATCTTCGCCTTCGTCATCACGGCGCTCACCACCACGCCGATCTACAAGTCGGCCTACAAGATCCACGCGGCGCTGGCGCCGACGCTGAAGCGCCTCGGCTTCAAGGACCCGCCCGAGGCGGAAGCGCGCGGCGAGCAGGAATGGCGGCTGGCGCTTCTCGGCTTTCACCGCGTCGCCTCGTCGCTGCTCCATGACATCGCGCGCAACGACCCGGCGCTGGTCAAGGAAACGCTGGTCATCGATTTCAACGTCGCGCTGCACGATCGCATCCGCGCGGTCGGCGCCCACGTCGAATACGGCGATCTCTCCAATGCCGACACGCTGCACCATGCCGGCATCGACCGCGTCCGCGTAGTGGTATCGACCGTGCCCGACGATCTCATCCGCGGCACCGACAACCGCCGCATCGTGGCGACGGTGCGGCGGCTCAACCCGCACGCCATCATCATCGCCAACGCGGTCACGCTCGCCGAATGCGACGCGATCTACGAGGCAGGGGCCGACTACGTCTTCCTGTCGCGCATCGATACCGCCGATGCGCTCGGCGAGGCGATCGGCATGGCGCTCAACGGCACGCTTGCCGACTTTCGCAAGACGCGCGAGGCGCGGATGGGAAAGGCATCGGACCGCGCCGAGGTGCTGAGCTGACAGCGCCGGCGTCCCCCGGCGGCCCCGCGTCTCAGGGCATGTACTGCCCGCCGTTCACTTCCAGAATCTGGCCGACGACGTAGCCGGAGAGCGCCTCCGAGGCGAGGAAGAGGTAGGCGCCGACGCATTCCTCCGCCGTGCCGAGACGTCCCTGCGGAATGCCGGCGACGGCGGCGCTGAGCTGTGCGGCGGTCGAGTAGCGCTCGTGGAAGGGTGTGTCGATCACGCCGGGTGAAACCGCGTTCACC
>CAYOUO010000213.1:0-5572 GCA_964407155.1 uncultured Hyphomicrobiales bacterium
GGCGGCACGAACCAAAGGCGCGGAGTTGCCTATCCGAGCCCGGCGCGGAACGGGCTCGCGGGATAGACGCCGAGGACGCGGACCTCGGTGGAGAAGAACTCCAGCTCCTCGAGCGCGTTCTTCAGCGGCGTGTCGTCGGGATGGCCGTCGACATCGGCGTAGAACTGCGTGGCGGTGAAACGGCCATCGAGCTGATAGCTCTCCAGCTTGGTCATGTTGACGCCGTTGGTGGCGAAGCCGCCCATCGCCTTGTAGAGCGCGGCCGGCACGTTGCGCACGCGAAAGACGAACGTGGTGACGACCGGGCCGTTGCCGGCGGGCGCGTTGGCCTCGTGCTTCGACAGGAGGACGAAGCGGGTGGTGTTGTTCTCGGCATCGGAGACATCGCGCTCGATGATGTCGAGGCCATAGATTTCAGCGGCGAGCTCGGGCGCGAGCGCGGCGGCGGTGGCGTCGCCGGCCTCGGCGATCTCGCGGGCGGCGCCGGCGGTATCGCCCGCCACCACCGCCTTCCAGCCGTGCTTGCGGATGATCTTGCGGCACTGGCCGAGCGCGTGGATGTGGCTGTGCACCGACCGGATCGATTTCAGCGTCGCGCCCTTCACGCCCATGAGCTGGAAGCGGATGGGCAGGAAATGCTCGCCGACGATGTGCAGGTGCGACTGCGGCAGCAGGTGATGGATATCGGCGACGCGGCCGGCCAGCGAATTCTCGATCGGGATCATGGCGAGATCGGCGGTGCCCTTCTCGACCGCGGCGAAGCAGTCCTCGAACGTGGGGAGCGGCACCGCCTCGGCTTTCGGGAAGACCTCCGAGCAGGCGATGTGGGAATTGGCGCCGGGCTCGCCCTGGAAGACGATCTTTTCAGGGCTGGCCAGAGTGGATCTGGTTTTGGCGGCGGGCATGTCGGCGGCTTTCGTTGGACGAGGCGGGCCGGTTTAGCAGGGAACGGGGGCGAGCGGCAAAGGTGGGCCTTCTCGTGAGGTTCAGGAAGGCGGGTGGCGGGCTCGCCGACGCAGCCGGCTTCGAGCGCGGTGCGAATAGCTGCCGTCGGGGCACCCCTCACCCGGATTTCCAAGACCGATTTGCGAAATGCAAATCGGGGAAATCCGACCTCCCCCTCAAGGGGGAGAGGGATAATCACAGAGGTTGGCGCCTGATCGGAATGCACGAGCGCCGGCTGAATGCGTGGCCGCTGGATCCCCGCTTTCGCGGGGAAAGCGGAGGGTGGACGTTCCGGGGTGGCGGAGGGTGGGGCGGCGAGGGAGCGACGATCAGCGGCGGGGGCGCAGCAGCTCGCGGGCGCGCTCGAGATCGTGCGGGGTATCGACGCCGAGCGGCACCTCGTCGACGATGGCGGCATCGATGCGCATGCCGTTTTCCAGCGCGCGGAGCTGCTCGAGACGCTCGCGCAATTCCAGTGGCGACGGCGGCAGCGCGACGTAACGTTCGAGCGCGTCGCGGCGATAGGCATAGAGCCCGATGTGGTGATAGAGCGGACCGGTGCCCCACGGCGCGAGCGCGCGGGTGAAATAAAGCACGCGGAGGATGCCGGAATCCTCCTCGGCGAGCGTCGCGGGACTGCCCACGACCTTGACGACGTTCGGGTCGGTGCGCTCCTCGTTACGGATGATCTCGGCGCAGATCGTGCCGATCGACACGGCGGGATCGGCCTCGAGCGGCGTGAGCGCGGCGCGCACGGCCTCGGGCGAGACGGTCGGGATGTCGCCCTGCAGGTTGACGACGATCTCGGCGTCCGACTTGAGCTTCGTGAGCGCCTCGTGGATGCGGGCGCTGCCGTTGAGGTGATTGCTCGCGGTCAGCATCGCCTCGCCGCCGGCGAGCTCGACGGCGGTGGCGATGACCACGTCGTCGGTGGCGACGACCACCCGGCCGACGCCGGCCTCGACGGCGCGGCGCCAGACATGGACGATCATGGGATGGCCGTGGATGTCGGCCATCGGCTTGCCCGGCAGGCGGGTGGAGGCCATGCGCGCCGGAATGAGCACGACGACCTTGCCGGTGGCGGGCGCCCGAGGTCGAGGGCCCGGCTCGACGGGGCTCGCGGCGATCTCTGCAGCCATGTTAAGACGCGAGCCTCCCCGGCCAGCAGGAACCACCGAGCGCCGGGGCGACCGGACCCGCGAGGGTGGCAATTCGTCCCAAGGCCGCCCGCTTATACGGGTTGCCTCAGGACGCGCAAAGCCTGTACTTTCGCGCGATTCCAGCCTCGGGGGCGACAGGATTGGCGATGGACTCGTTCGAATTCAACAAGATCGCGGGTGCAGTTCTCGGTACGGCGCTCGGCGTCATGGCGATTTCGATCATCTCCGAGGCGGTTTTCCACATGGGCGAGCCGGCCAAGCCCGGCTTCGAGATCGCCGTGACCGAGGCTCCGGCAGCGGCGCCCGCAGGCGGCGCGGCACCGCAGGTGGTGCCGATCGCCGACCGGCTGGCGAAGGCCGACCCCGCCAAGGGCAAGGAAATCGCCAACAAGTGCCTGGCCTGCCACACGCTGGACAAGGGCCAGCCCGCCAAGATCGGCCCGAACCTCTACGGCATCGTCGGCGATCCGGCGGCGCACATGGAAGGCTTCAAGTATTCCAAGGCGATGGAAGACAAGCGCGCCCAGGGCTGGGTGTGGACGTTCGACAATCTCGACCATTTCATCACGCAGCCCAAGGCTGAAATTCCCGGCACGGCGATGGGCTTCGCCGGCCTGCCCAAGCCCGAGGACCGGGCGAACGTGATCGCCTATCTCGACACGCTCTCCGACAAGCCCGTGCCGCTGCCGACACCGGGCGCGGCACCAGCGCCAGCTTCGGGCGCGGCTCCGGCGAGCGGGGCAGCAGCCCCGGCTTCCGGTGCGGCTCCTGCCAGTAGCGCGGCCCCGGCCTCGGAGGCAGCGCCGGCTTCCAGCGCAGCGCCTGCCTCTGCGACGGCACCGCAGAGCAACGCACCCGCGACAGAGCTGGCACCGGCGATCGGCGCGCCGGCGAGCATTGCCCCGACCACTGCGGCGCCCAGCACCGCGCAGTAACCGGCGGCCGGAAACGGCCAGACCCCAAGGCATGACAACCGGACCGGCGGATTTTCCGCCGGCTTCGCACTATTTGCGCCGCCATGACATTTGCGCCGCAATACAGGGCCATGACGTGGCATCATGCGGGCGGTCCTGTGCGGGAGATGATGCGTATGCCGATCGTGCGAGCAGCCCTTGCGGCGCTGGCCGCCATTTACGTCAGCGGCGCGGTTGCGCTCGCCGACGACGCCAAGCCGCTGCCGCCGCCCGGCGACTGGCAGACGGCGGTCAGCCTGATCGGCACTCCCCATTACCAGAGCGGCTTCCAGCACTTCGATTACGTGAACCCGGCCGCGCCAAAGGGCGGAACGGTCAAGCTCAACGCAAGCTCCGAAACGTTCGACACACTGAACCCGATCCTGCCGAAAGGCGTGGCGGCGGACGGGCTTGCCTTCCTGTACGACACGCTGTTCACGCCCTCGCTCGACGAGGAGGACATCAGCGCGCGCTACGGCGAGATCGCGGACGCGGTGCGTTTCCCGGCGGATTTTTCGTACGTGACCTACCGCATCGACCCGAAGGCGAAATGGCATGACGGGACGCCGGTGACCGCCGACGACGTGATCTGGACGTTCAACAAGACGGTCGAGCTCGACCCCAGCAAGCGTTTCTACTACCGGCATGTCACGAAGGCGGAGAAGACGGCGCCGGATCAGGTGACCTTCACGTTCGACGTCACCGGCAACCGTGAGCTGCCGCTCATCGTCGGCGAGCTCAACGTGCTGCCCGAGCACTGGTGGGAAGGGAAAGACGCCAACGGCAAGCAGCGCGACATCGGCGAATCGACGCTCGAGCCGCCGCTCGGCTCCGGCCCCTACAAGATCGCACAGGTGGTGCCGGGGCGCTCGATCACCTACGACCGGGTCGACGACTACTGGGGCAAGGACCTGCCGGTGAACGTCGGCGCCAACAACTTCGACCACATCCAGATCCAGTACTACCGCGATCTCGACGTCGCCTTCGAGGCGTTCAAGGCCGGCGAGTTCGACTTCTGGAACGAGAACGAGGCGAAGCGCTGGGCCACCGGCTACAACTTTCCGGCGGCGGCCAGCGGGCGGGTGAAGAAGGACACGGTGAAGCTCGATCGCGCCTCCGGCGTGATGGTCGGCTTCGTGCCGAACCTCCGGCGGCCGCTGTTCCAGGACATCCGCGTCAGGCGCGCGTTCAATCTTGCCTTCGATTTCGAGACGCTGAACCGCACGATCTTCTTCGGGCAGTACGCGCGCATCAATTCGTTCTTCTTCGGGCTCGACGATTTTTCCGGCGCAGGGCTGCCGACCGGCGAGGAACTCGACATCCTGAATTCAGTGAAGGACAAGGTGCCGCCCGAGGTGTTCACCACGCCCTACGTCAACCCGGTGAACGGCGAGCCCGACAAGATCAGGGCGAACCTGCGGCAGGCGCTCATGCTGATGCAGCAGGCGGGCTATACGCTCAACGGCAACAAGCTCGTCGACAAGACCGGCAAACCGGTGACGGTGGAGCTTCTGCTCAACGGGCCGGTGATCGAGCGCGTCGCCCTGCCCTACGCGCAATCGCTCGCCAAGATCGGCATCACGCTCACCATCCGCACGGTCGATTCCAGCCAGTTCGTGACGCGCGTGCGCTCGCGCGACTTCGACCTCATGTATTCGGCGTGGGGCGAATCGAACTCGCCGGGCAACGAGCAGCTCGACTTCTGGGGCTCGGCGGCTGCCGACAAGGAAAGCTCGCAGAACTATGCCGGCATCAAGGACCCGGCGGTCGACGCGATCATCAACCGCATCATCTTCAACAAGGGGCGCGAGGACCAGGTGGCGGTGGTGAAGGCGCTCGACCGTGTGCTCCTGACCAACCAGTACGTGATCCCGACCTACACGCTGCTCGCCGAGCGCATCGCCACCTGGGACCGCTTCGGCCATCCCGATCCCTATCCGAAATTCGAGATCGGCTTCCCGTCGGTGTGGTGGTGGGATGCGGCGAAAGCAGCGAAGACCGGCAGCGGAGGATGAACCTGCGTGCGGGTCTCACGCGGCGGCAGGCGCTGACGCTCGCTGCGGCCACAGGCGCGAGCACGGCGCTCGCGCCGTTCGCATGGGCAGCGGGGCGAAGCGGCCTCTACGGCCTCTCGATCTTCGGTGATCTGAAATATCCGGCGGGCTTCACGCATTTCGACTATCTCGACCCGAACGCGCCGAAGGGCGGCCGCATGAACTTCCAGCCGCCGAACTGGGGCTATAACCAGTCGCCGACGACGTTCAACACGCTGAACGGCTTCGTGCTGAAGGGCGATGCGCCGCCGCGCATCGAGACGACATTCGACACGCTGATGACACGCGCCACCGACGAGCCCGATGCACTTTACGGGCTGGTGGCGGAGAACGCCGATGTTTCCGACGATCTTCTGACGTGGACGTTTCACCTCCGGCGCGACGCGCATTTCAACGACGGCACGGCGCTGACGGCGGAGGACGTCGCCTTTTCGCTGATGCTGCTGAAGGACAAGGGGCA
>CAYOUO010000214.1:0-11760 GCA_964407155.1 uncultured Hyphomicrobiales bacterium
TGAACCTGTGACCCCTC
Organism: uncultured Hyphomicrobiales bacterium; assembly: GCA_964407155.1. Classification (GTDB taxonomy): domain Bacteria; phylum Pseudomonadota; class Alphaproteobacteria; order Rhizobiales; family Kaistiaceae; genus DASZQY01. The sequence goes on from CAYOUO010000214.1 coordinate 18, forward strand.
CCGTGTGAAGGGAGTGCTCTCCCGCTGAGCTACGCGCCCGTAGAGTTCCAGTGCGGTGCGGGCGATTTACGGGACGGCGCCGATCCAAGTCAAGGCAAAGCCATTGCCGGCATATCCGGCGGCTAGCCCGGTGCGTCCCGCAGCAGGGCCGCCACCGCGCCGTCGAGCTCGTCGAAGCTGGCGATGATCCGGTCGGGGTTGAAGGTCGCGATCGGCACCGGGCTGTAACCGAAGCTCACCGCGACGATCGGCACGGCCGCAGCGCGGGCCGTGTCGATGTCGGTGCGCGAGTCGCCGACCATGATCGCGGCGTCGGGGTGGCCGCCGGCGGCGCGGATGGTTTCGGTGAGGTGCCGCGGGTCGGGCTTGCGGAAGCCGAAGGTATCCTGCCCAGTCACCACCGGGAAATACCGGTCGAGATCGAGCGCGGCGAGCAGCTTGCGCGCCAGCCCCTCGAATTTGTTGGTGCAGACCGCGAGCAGCCAGCCTTCGCTGCCAAACCGGTCGAGCGCGGCAGCGACGCCCGGGTAGGGCCGGCTGGCGTCGGCGATATGCGCTTCATAGCGGTCGACGAACGAAGCCAGCAGCCGATCGAGCGTGGCGGGGGTAAGTGCGCGGCCCTGCGCGCCGAACGCGGATTCGATCAGCACGCGCATGCCGCTGCCCACCATGCCGATCGCCGTTTCGCGCGAGACCGGCGCCATGTCCTCCGCCGTCAGCACGGCGTTGAGCGTCGCCACCAGATCCTCGGCGGTGTCGACGAGCGTGCCGTCGAGATCGAAAACGATGGTCGGTCGCCTGGCTGCGTCGCTCAAAGCCCGTACCCCCGCGCCATCAGTGCCGCGAAGACCGGGATCGTGAAGAACACCATGCCCTCGTAGTGCATGAAGCGCCTGACCATTCGCACCTCTTCGGCAGGCGGGTGGAAGTCGTCGCCGGCGCTGCTGGCCGCGCGGCTCCAGCGCAGGATTCTCATGGTCGGCGGGATGGAGAGCAGGCCCACGATCGCGAACGCCGCGATCTTGGCCCAGAAGACCGGGTTCTCCAGGTAGAAGGCCGGCCCCTTGATGCCGAAGAACACCCGGCTGAACCCGACGATCAGCACCAGCGCCGCGACGATGCCGAAAGCCATGTCGAGTTTGGCGAGATAGCGGACTGTCGCGGCGCCCATCGTGGGCCGTATCGTGACCATCTCGGTGATCAGCAGCCCGAGCAGGCCGAAAACCAGCAGATGGTGGGCAATGGCCAGAAGGAGGTCGGTCAGCATCGGCAGCTCCGCGGGTGACAATCTGCCCTAGATACCCGCATCCCGCGCATCCTTGCCAGCGTGGCGTCCGCGCTCCGCAGGTGATAACAAGCCGCCGGCCTCGCCCCCGGTGTTGCCGAATTGCCCGCCGGCCCTGCCGCATTGAACGTTGGAGGAATTTCCGTGAAGCTTAAGGATCCGTCGCTCCTGCGCGAGCAGTGCTTCGTCAACGGCGCCTGGATCGGCAGTCCCGAGACCGAGGTCACCAATCCCGCCACGGGCGATGTCATTGCGCGCGTTCCCCGTTTCGGCGCGGAAGAGGCACGCACGGCCATCGCGGCCGCGCACAAGGCCCTGAAGCCATGGTCGGCGATGACCGGCAAGGAGCGCGCCAATATCCTGCGCCGCTGGTTCGATCTCATCGTCGCCAATCGTGACGACATCGCCCTCATTATGACGAGCGAGCAGGGCAAGCCGCTCGCGGAAGCTGCAGGCGAGGTGGACTACGCGGCCTCGTTCGTGGAATTCAATGCCGAGGAAGCGAAGCGCATCACCGGCGAAACCAGCCAGAGCCATCGGCGCGACGCGCGCATCGTCACCGTCAAGCAGCCGATCGGCGTCGTTGGTGCGATCACGCCGTGGAACTTCCCGGCCGCCATGATCACGCGCAAGTGCGCGCCGGCGCTCGCCGCCGGTTGCACGGTCGTCTGCAAGCCCGCTGGCGAGACGCCGCTGACGGCGCTGGCACTGGCGGTGCTCGCCGAGCGCGCCGGCATTCCGGCCGGGGTGTTCAACCTCATCACCGGCAAGGCCTCGGCGATCGGCGGCGAACTCACCTCAAGCCCCCTGGTCAACTGCATCGCCTTCACCGGCTCGACCGAGATCGGCAAGCTGCTCATGCAGCAGGCGGCCTCGACGGTGAAGAAGGTCGCGCTCGAGCTCGGCGGCAACGCGCCGTTCATCGTCTTCGACGATGCCGATCTCGATCAGGCGGTGGACGGCGCGATCTTCTCGAAGTTCCGCAACATGGGCCAGACCTGCATCTGCGCCAACCGCATCCTGGTGCAGGATGCGGTCTACGATGCGTTTGCCGAGAAGTTCGCGGCCAAGGTTGCCGCCCTCAAGGTCGGCAACGGTGTCGAGGCCGGCGTGATCCAGGGCCCGCTCATCAACAGCGCGGCGGTGACCAAGGTCGAGCAGCATATCGGCGATGCGCTCAGCAAGGGCGCGACGCTGGCGACGGGCGGCCATCGCCACAAGCTGGGCGGCACCTTCTTCGAGCCCACCGTGCTCAAGAACGTCACCACCGACATGCTGATCACCCGGGAGGAGACCTTCGGTCCGGTCGCGCCGCTCTACCGTTTCAAGACGGAGCAGGAGGCGATCGATCTCGCCAACGCTACCGAGTTCGGCCTGGCCGCCTACTTCTACGCCCGCGACATCGGCCGCGTCTGGCGCGTCGGCGAGGGGCTGGAGTACGGCATGATCGGCATCAACTCGGGCGCCATCTCGACCGAGCTTGCGCCCTTCGGCGGCATGAAGGAGTCCGGCCTTGGCCGCGAAGGCTCGCACTACGGTGTCGAGGAGTTCGTCGAGGTGAAGTACATGCTGATGGGCGGGCTCGACCGCTGATGGCAACCGCCGGCACGGATGTCGATGCCGAACGCCGCGCCGCCGCCGAGGCGGCGCTCGACGAAGTGCGGTCCGGCATGAAGGTCGGCCTTGGCAGCGGGCGCACGGCCGAGCATTTCGTGCGCGCGCTCGGGGCAAAGGTGCGCGGCGGGCTGAAGATCGTCGCCGTTCCGACGTCCGAGCGCACGGCGAAACTCGCGGCCGCCGAGACGATCCCGCTCACCACGCTCGAGGCGGAGCCGCTGCTCGACGTCGTGATCGACGGCGCTGACGAGATCGACCCCGCGCTTCGTCTCATCAAAGGCGGCGGTGGAGCGCTGCTCCGCGAGAAGATCGTGGCGTCGGCGGGCCGCCGCATGGTCGTGATCGCCGATTCCGCCAAGCTGGTCGCGCGCCTCGGGGCCTTTCCGCTGCCGATCGAGGTGATCCCCTTCGGCCTCGCCGCCACCCGCCGCCATATCGAGGCGGCCGCGGAAAGGCTCGGCCTTTCCGGTCAATTCGCGCTGCGCGGCGGTCCCGGCGCGCCCTTCGTCACCGACGGTGGCAACCATATTCTCGACGCATCGTTCGGTCTCATTCCCGAACCGGATAGATTGGCTGCGGCGCTCGACGGGATTACCGGCGTGGTCGAGCACGGCCTCTTCATTCATCTTGCCGCCGGTGCCATCATTGGCGATGGCGACAATGTGCGGCGACTGTCACCCTGAGCCTTACCGTCAACGGGAGCTTTCCGATGCTTTTGAACCGTACGTCTGTTCGCGCCGCCCTGTTTGCCGCAGCGCTTGCCGCCGCCGCTGCCGTGCAGCCGGCCGCCGCCGACGAAATCAAGCCGAGCCAGCTGGCCGCCGCGCTCGATGCGATCACCGCCGCCCAGATTCCGCAGGGCTTCGACAACATCCTGCCGCGCCTGGCGGCGCAGGTCGAGGACAGCATCATCCGCGCTCGGCCCGACCTTCACACGCAGATCACGCAGACGGTCGAGGCGACGGCCCTCAAGCTCGCCGACCGCAAGGGCGACCTCAACAACGATATCGCCCGCGTCTGGGCCAAGACGTACAGCGAGGACGAGTTGAAGCAGATCGCGGCCTTCTACAAGACACCGGCCGGCCAGAAGCTGCTCGCCAACGGTCCGCAGATCGCCAAGGATACGCTGACCGCCGCCAAGCAGTGGTCGGACCGCGTCGGTGCCGAACTGCTCGATAAATCCCGCGATGCGTTGAAGACGCAGGGCATCACCTTCTAGGGAAGCGATCTTCGTGAGCGCAGTCACCGACCATCGCTACGACCTGGTCGTCATCGGCGCCGGCTCCGGCGGCGTGCGCGCCGCTCGCCGCGCCGCCGAGCGTGGCAAGCGCGTGGCGATCGTCGAGGCCGATCGGGTGGGCGGCACCTGCGTGCTGCGCGGTTGCGTACCGAAGAAGCTGTTCGTCAATTCGTCGCGCTATGCCGATGCCTTCGAGGATTCGGTCGGCTTTGGCTGGCGCGTCGATAATCTCACCTTCGACTGGCCGACGCTGACCGCCAACGTCGAAGCCGACGTGTCCTGGCTGTCCAGCATCTATATCCGCAATCTCGAGAACGCTGGCGTCGAGATCATCCACGGTCGCGCGCGCCTGAAGGATGCCCACACCGTTCTGGTGGACGACAGTCGCGAACTGACGGCGGCCTACATCCTCATCGCCACGGGCGGCCATCCGCGCCGGAGCTTCGGTGGCGCGGTGTCGGTTCCAGGCGTCGAACATGCGATCACCTCTGATGAGTTCTTCCGCCTGCCGCGTCTGCCGAAGCGGGTGCTCATCGTCGGCGGCAGCTATATCGCCGCCGAGATCGGCTCCATCTTCGCCGGCTTCGCGGTGGACGTGACCATCCTCCATCGCGGGCGCGAGATTTTCCGCGGCCTCGACATGGAGATGCGGCACCTGCTCCACGCCGCCTTGCAGCAGCGCGGCATCACGGTCGTCACCGGCGATGAAGTCGCCGCGATCGCGAAGGCGGAAAGCGGCCTGACCGTGACGACCAAGGCGGGCACCGAGATGGACGTGGACGAAGTCCTGCTCGCCATCGGCCGCGATCCGAATACGCGCGATCTCGGGCTGGAGACCGTGGGGGTCAAGCTCGACGCCACCGGCGCTGTCGCCGTCGATGCCTTCTCGCAGTCGAGCGTTCCGAACATCTACGCCGTCGGCGACGTCACCAACCGGCTGCAGTTCACACCGGTGGCCATTCGCGAAGGCTCGGCGTTCGTCGAGACGGTGTTCGGCGGCAATCCCGTCGCGCTCGACTACGAAAACGTCGCGTGCGCGGTCTTCAGCACGCCCGAGGTCGCCTTCGTCGGCCTGACCGAGGAAGAGGCGCGCGCGCAATACGAGGCGCTCGACATCTACCGCTCGACGTTCAAGCCGCTGCCCAACCGCGTTGCCGGCCGCGACGAGCGCATGACCATCAAGCTCATCGCCGACGGCGATACCGACCGCGTGCTCGGCTGCCACATCATCGGCCCGAATGCCGGCGAACTCGTGCAGATGGTCGCGATCGCGGTCCGGCTGCGCGCCACCAAGGCGGATTTCGACGCCACGATGGCGCTCCATCCGACGCTGGCCGAGGAGATCGTCACCATGGGACCGCCGGCGGAGCGGGTCAGGCGCGCGGCGGCGGAGTAGGGGCTGGCGCTCGTTCGGGCCGGCTGGCATCCAGGCTCGCCGCCGGTGTATAAGTCCCGCCACTTTTCATTGATGGAACAAGGCCATGGCAGCGCGTTGGACCCCGGATAGCTGGCGGCAGAAGCCGATCGAGCAGGCGCCCCGTTATCCCGATGCCGCGCGGCTTGCCGCCGTCGAAGTCCACCTCGCCGGCTTCCCGCCGCTGGTCTTTGCCGGCGAGGCGCGCAAGCTGAAGAAGGCGCTGGCCGGTGTCGCCGAGGGCAGGGCGTTTCTGCTCCAGGGCGGCGATTGCGCGGAAAGCTTTGCCGAGCATTCCGCCGACAACATCCGCGATTTCTTCCGCGTCTTCCTGCAGATGGCGGTGGTGATGACCTTCGCCGGCGCGTTGCCGGTGGTGAAGATCGGCCGCATTGCAGGCCAGTTCGCCAAGCCGCGCTCGTCCGACATGGAGACCCAGGACGGCGTGTCGCTGCCGAGCTACCGCGGCGACATCGTCAACGACATCGCCTTCACCGAGGCGGCTCGCGTGCCCGATCCGGAGCGGCAGCTCAACGCCTATCGCCAGTCGGCGGCGACGCTCAACCTGCTGCGCGCCTTCGCCACCGGCGGCTACGCCAACCTCGAAAATGCGCATCGCTGGATGCTCGGCTTCATCAAGGACAGCCCGCAGGCGGCGCGCTACGAGGAACTCGCCAACCGCATCACCGAGGCGCTCGATTTCATGCGCGCCTGCGGCATCGACCCGGAAAGTCATCCGGAGATGCGCTCGACCGATTTCTACACCAGCCACGAGGCGCTGCTGCTCGGCTTCGAGCAAGCGCTGACCCGCACCGATTCGACCACCGGCGACTGGTACTGCACGTCCGGTCACATGATCTGGATCGGCGACCGCACGCGCCAGCCGGGCAATGCCCACGTCGAGTATTGCCGCGGCGTGAAGAATCCGATCGGGCTGAAGTGCGGCCCGTCGCTCACCGCGGAGGAGCTCATTCGCCTCATCGACATCCTCAATCCCGACAACGAGGCGGGCCGGCTCACGCTCATCTGCCGCTTCGGCGCCGAGAAGGTGGCCGAGCATCTGCCGAAGCTCGTCCGTGCCGTGGAGCGCGAAGGGCGCGCGGTCGTCTGGTCGTGCGATCCCATGCACGGCAACACGATCAAGGCGGCGAGCGGCTACAAGACGCGGCCCTTCGATCGCGTGATGAACGAGATCCGGGGCTTCTTCGCCGTCCACGAGGCGGAAGGCACCATCCCTGGCGGCGTCCACCTCGAGATGACGGGCAAGGATGTGACCGAGTGCACGGGCGGTGCGCGCGCGATCAGCGAGACCGATCTCCGCGATCGCTACCACACCTACTGCGACCCGCGCCTCAATGCCGACCAGTCGATCGAGGCCGCTTTCCTGGTCGCCGAGCTGCTCAAGGCGAACCGCGCGGCTCATAGCGCGCGTGACGCCGTCGCCGCCAGCGCCTGATCGCGTAAACGAAAGTATCGCTGTGGCGTGACCGAACGCCGCAGCGCGGGCTCGTTTCAGCAACTTCAGCCGAACCTTACGAATACTTAATGTCCTTTTCGGGGCGATGCCAGATTCTGGCCATATTCGCCTCCAATCGTCCGCATTCTATTCTTGTGGGAGGCAGTGCATCGCACCGCGTGGGCGATGTCTGCCATAGGATAAACTTTGTCTAAGAGGTGAATACATGACCTCTATTCGCTCTGTTCTTGCAATATTGACGGTGGCGACAAGTATCGCTTGCGTGAGTTCGGCGTGGGCGGAAGATGCCCCTGCTGCCACTTCCACCCTGCAGGGACTCTGGCTGACCACCGATTTCCCGGGGGTGACGGAACATCTCGGTGACAAGATCAGCGTCCAGCTCACCGTGCGTAACAAAGCGCTGCCGCCGGCGCGCCTCGATCTTGCGGTGAACGGGCTGCCCGCCGGGTGGACCTACGAATTCGACGGAGGCGGCAAGCCGGTCACGTCAACCATCGTCGGCGCCGACTCCTCGCAAAACGTTGCGCTCAACATCACGCCCGCCAAGGACGCCAAGGCCGGCACCTATAATTTCGACGTCACCGGCAAGTCCGCCGTGAATTCGCTGGACCTGCCGATCAATCTCGTGCTGGCGGAGCCTAAGCCGGAGAAGGTGAGCGTCGAGCCGAAGCTTCCGGCGCTGCGCGGCAGCCCGAGCTCGTCTTTCGATTTCGATCTCGACATCCGGAACGACGGGGCCGAGGACCAGACCTTCAATCTCGTCGCAGACGCTCCGCCGGGCTTCACCTCCACCTTCAAGGACCAGTACGGCACGCAGGAGCTCACCAGCGTTCCGATCAAGGCCGGCGAGAGTCATACGGTGAAGCTCACCGTGAAGCCGCCGGAGAACGTCTCCGCCGGCGAATACAAGGTCTCCGCCGAGGCTGCGGGGCCGGCCGCGCAAGGCACGACGGAACTCGTGCTCGGCATCACCGGGCAGCCGAAGATCGCGCTCGCAGGACCCGGCGGGCGCCTGTCCGGCACCGCGACGGCTGGGAAGGAGCGGACCTTCGATTTCATGCTCCATAATTCCGGCAGCGCGCCTGCCCAGGCGATCAAGCTGGAAGCGGCGCCGCCCTCCGGCTGGAAGGTCACTTTCGATCCGAAGCAGGTCGATACGCTGGCGCCCGATCAGGATGCCACGGTCCACGTCGGCATCCAGCCGGCCGACAACGCCATCGCCGGCGATTACGTGTTGAACGTCAGCGCCAACGGCGACGGCGCTTCCGACGATCAGAGCTTCCGCGTCACCGTGACCACATCCACCATGTGGGGGGCGGCGGGTCTTGGCATCATCGCGGCCGCGGTCGTGGTTCTCGCCGCCGCCGTTACCCGTTATGGCCGCAGATGAGCACGCCCGTCGTCATCGAGGCGAGGGGCCTCCGCAAACGCTACGGCCGCGCGGTTGCGGTCGATGGCGTCGACCTCGCGGTCGGAAAAGGCGAGGTGTTCGGGCTGCTCGGCCCGAACGGCTCCGGCAAGACCACCACCATCCTGATGCTGCTCGGCCTGACCGAGCCGAGCGGCGGCGAGGTCAGGGTGCTCGGCTACGATCCGCTCAGGCAGCCGCTCGCCGTGAAGCGGCGGGTCGGCTATCTCCCGGACTCGGTCGGCTTCTACGATCACCTTTCGGCGACCGAGAACCTCGCCTACACCGCGCGGCTGGCGGGCATCCCTGCGGCCGAGGCAGGCAAGCGCCTCGCCGGTGCGCTCGAGCGCGTTGGGTTGGCCGCCTCGGCCGACCGCCGCACGGCCACCTTCTCGCACGGCATGCGCCAGCGCCTGGGTCTCGCCGAGGTGCTGGTGAAGCAGCCGTCGGTGGCGATCCTCGACGAGCCCACCAATGGCCTCGACCCGCAGGCCACCCACGAACTCCTCGACCTGATCGGCGAACTGCGCCGCGACGGCATGACCATTCTGCTTTCCTCGCATCTTCTCGGCCTGGTCGAGACGATCTGCGACCGCGTCGCCCTGTTCAGCAGCGGCAAGGTCGGCCTGTCGGGCCGCGTCGACGATCTCGCCCGCGAGGTGCTCGGCGGCAGCTACGTCGTCGAGGTCGAGGCCGAGAACATCGATCTGCCGTCCGCGCTGTCAGGTGTCGCCGGCATCGCGGCGGTGGCGTCGCTCGGCGGCCAGAATTTTCGTGTCGATGCCGACCGTGACCTCCGGCCGGACATCGCGCGGCTGGTCGTCGGGCGCGGGGGCGCCTTGCGCAACATGGCGATCCGGCGGGCGGGCCTTGACGAGGTTTACGTCAGGTATTTCCAGCGCACCGAAGCCAGTGCAACGGAGGTGGCCCATGCGGCGTGAAGGCTCGCCGTTCACCGGCATGTCGACGATTGCCCTGAAAGAAGCGGCGGACCACATGACGAGCGCGCGCATGCATTTGGTGATGCTGCTCGTGCTCCTCACCGCCGGTGGCGCGATCTACGCCGCCATCGGCCAGATCAAGAACACCGTCGGGCAGGATCCTTTCCTGTTCCTGCGGCTGTTCACCACCTCGCAGCAGCCTCTGCCTTCGTTCGTGGCGTTCCTCGGCTTTCTGCTCCCGCTCGTGGCGATTGCCCTCGGCTTCGACGGCATCAACGGCGAGTACGGCCGGCGCACCATGAGCCGCGTGCTCGCCCAACCGATCTACCGCGATGCGCTGCTCGCCGGAAAATTCCTCGGCGGTCTGCTCGTCCTGGCGATCTGCCTGGTCACGCTCTGGCTGCTGATGACCGGCCTCGGCATCCTTCTGCTCGGCCTGCCGCCGAGCGGAGAGGAAGTCCTGCGCGGCATCGGCTTCCTCATCGCGTCGCTGGCCTATTCCGGCGTATGGCTCGCGGCGGCGCTCCTATTTTCGACCGTCTTCCGCTCGCCCGCGACCTCGGCACTGGCCGCGCTCACGCTGTGGCTGCTCTTCGCGGTCTTCTGGTCGATGCTCACGCCGCTCATTGCCAATGCCGTCGCCCCCGTCGATCCGTTCGATGCCTCGACGGCGGTCGCCAACGCATACTGGAGCGACGGCATCTCCCGCATTTCACCCAACACCCTCTACGGCCAGATGATGCAGGGCCTGCTCGATCCCGCGACGCGGACCTTCGGGATTGTCTTCCTCACGCAGCTCGAAGGCGCGCTGATGCAGGCTCCTCTCTCGTTCGAGCAGAGCGCTCTGCTCATCTGGCCGCAGCTCGCCGGCCTCGTCGCCGGCACTGTGCTTCTCTACACGCTTGCCTATGTTCTCTTTCAGCGGCAGGAAATTCGTGCCTGACGCGGGGAGCCGGGGAGCGAGAAGAGCATGGGCACTCAGATCGAATTGAAGGCGTCGGACGGCTTCACGCTCGGCGCCTACGAGGCGAAACCAGCCGGCAGGCTGCGCGGCGGTCTCGTCGTCATCCAGGAAATCTTCGGCGTCACCCGGCATATCCGCGACGTCGCCGACGACTACGCCGCTGAGGGCTACCACGCCATCGCGCCGGCGATCTTCGATCGCGCCGAGCGCGGTGCCGATCTCGCCTACGACAAGAGCGGCACGAACAAGGGCATCGCGCTGCGCGGGCAGATCCCGATCGAAAAGACGCTGCTCGACGTGACCGCGGCAGCCGAGGCGCTGAAGCCGGCGGGCAAGGTCGCCATTGTCGGCTATTGCTTCGGCGGGTCGCTCGCCTGGTTCGCCGCCGCGCGCATTCCGGGTCTGGCCGCAACCATCGGCTACTACGGCGGCATGATCGCCAAGCACCTCGACGAGAAACCGCGCTGCCGTGTGATACTTCATTTCGGCGAAAAGGACAGCGGCATTCCGATGAGCGACGTCGAGAAAATCCGCGCCGCCGTCGATCCGGCAAAGGTCGAGATATTCACCTATCCGGCTGGCCACGCCTTCAATCGCGCCGGCGAGCCGCCTTACGAGCCGCAGAGCGCCAGGCTGGCGAAGGAGCGGACGCTGAAGCTGCTGCATTCCGCGGTCGGCTGATCGCGGCATTTGCTACCGGGAGCCCGCCACGCTAAATCGCGGGCATGTCCGCCGCCATTTCCGATACCCTGAAGATCGCCGTCGCCCAACTTGATCCCATCGTCGGCGACATCGAGGGCAATCTCTCCAAGGCGCGGGCCGCGCGCGCCGATGCGGCGGGGCAGGGCGCGCACCTCCTCGTGCTGACGGAGCTGTTCATCGCCGGCTACCCGCCGGAAGACCTGGTGCTGAAGCCCGCCTTCCAGCGCGCCTGCGTCAAGGCGATCGAGGCGCTGGCGGCCGACACCGCCGACGGCGGACCCGGCGTCGTCGTCGGCACGCCGTGGCCGCACGAGGGCCGCTGCTACAATGCGGTGGCGCTGCTCGATGGCGGCCGCGTTACGGCACTCCGCTTCAAGGTCGAGCTACCCAATTACGGCGTCTTCGATGAGCTGCGCGTCTTCGCCAGGGGGCCGCTGCCGGCGCCGGTGACCTTTCGCGGCGTCAACCTTGGCCTTCCGATCTGCGAGGACATCTGGTTCCGGCAGGTCGCCGAGTGCTACCTCGAGACCGGCGCGGAACTCCTCATCGTTCCCAACGGCTCGCCCTACAATGCCGGCAAGACCGACGAGCTCATGCGCGTCGCCCGCGCCCGGGTCGGCGAACCGCGGCTGCCGCTGATTTACGCTAACCAGTGAGCCGGGCAGGACGAACTCGTGTTCGACGGCGGCTCGTTC
>CAYOUO010000215.1:0-4248 GCA_964407155.1 uncultured Hyphomicrobiales bacterium
CGCGGGACGCTGATCGAGACCGGGCTCGGCCTCGCCGCGATCGCGCTGGTCGCAGTGTTCGGCACGCTCGATCCGCTACCGGGTTAGTCGCCGACGCCGGCTGGTCCAGCGAACCGGTTTCAGCGCGTGACGACGACCGGCGTGCCGACCGCGACCAGCCGGTAGAGGCTGAGGATGTCGGCGTTCAGCATGCGGATGCAGCCGTAGGAGACGAAGCCGCCGACCGAGTTGGGCCGGTTGGTGCCGTGGATGGCGTATTCGCCGCCGGTCAGCACCATCGCCGCCGCGCCCATCGGATTGGAAGGCACGCCGCCGGGGATGTAGTCAGGGATCGACGGGATGTCGTGCTTCACCTCCGCCGGCGGCATCCACGCCGGCTTGAGGAACTTGGCGACGATCCGCACCTCGCCATGCCACTGCTTGCCGGCCTTGCCGACGCCGACCGGAAAGCGAAGCGCGCGATCGCCGGCGAGCACGAGATAGAGCCGGCGCTCGGACGTGTGGATGACGATGGTGCCGGGCTGATAGCCGTCGGTGAAGCCGACGGTCTGTGGTGCGGCGATGGCCGCATTGGGAAGCACGGTCGCGACGAGCGCGGCAAAGGCGAGAAGAAGAACGGAGAGGCGCATGGCCGGAACGGTAGCCACCGCCGGGACCGTCGTCACGCGGCGCTTTGCCGTTGCGTTAACGGCGCATCGTGCGCGAGGCGCCGCGGCCCGGAGCGTTGACGGGAACCGCACGCGGTGCTTGGGAAGAGGCGGAGCCGGGGCAGGTGGAGCAGGATGTGGCGGAAATGACCACGGTGGACGCCGACGTGCCGTTCTGGCGGCAGAAGAAACTTTCCGAGCTGAACGCCGCCGAGTGGGAATCGCTCTGCGATGGTTGCGGCCGCTGCTGCCTGAACAAGCTGCTCTACGAGGACACCGGTGAACTCGCCTGGACCGACGTCGCCTGCCATCTGCTCGATGGCGAGAGCTGCCGCTGCACCGATTACCCGAACCGCCACGCACGGGTGCCCGATTGCCAGTCGCTCGATGCCGATACGGTGCCGACGCTCACCTGGCTGCCGCCGACCTGCGGCTATCGCCTCGTCGCCGAGGGCCGCGACCTCTACTGGTGGCACCCGCTGGTTTCCGGCGATCCCGAGACGGTGCACTCCGCCGGCATCTCCGTGCGCGGCAAGACTGAGAGCGAGGCCGAGGTCACGGTCGACGACTTCGAGGACTACATCGTCGCCTGGCCGGGCGAGATCCCCAAGACCGCGCTCAAGCCGCCCGCGAAGAAGGCGGGGTAAGAAGGGCGAGACGCCGGAGCGAAGTAGGGTGCAATAGCGAAGCGTATTGCACCGGGTGCAGATAGTTGCGCCCGGGAAAAGGCGGCGGATTACGCCCTCGGCTAATCCGCCCTACGGGTTGGCGCTGCACCGGGTGGAACTCGCGATGCCGAATTACCGTCGTGCGTTCATTCCCGGAGGATGCTGGTTTTTTACGGTCAATACGCTCGATCGCCGCTCGACCATTCTGACGGACAACATCGACGCGCTCCGGTGAGCGACAAGCGAGACGATGCGGCGCTATCCGTTTCGCATCGATGCGTTCGTTGTGTTGCCGAACCACATCCACGCCATCTGGACGCTGCCGCCGGATGACCGTGATTTCTCGACCCGGTGGCGCCTCATCAAGACGCGTTTTGTCCGCCAAGTCCCGGGCGGTGAGCACCGCAATCAAACGCGCAAGGTTCGTGGAGAGCGCGGCATCTGGCAGCGGCGTTTCTGGGAGCACTTGATCCGTGACGAGCGCGACTACGCGGCTCATGTCGAATACTGCGTCATCAACCCGGTGAAGCACGGGCTCGTCAGCCGGGTCGCGGACTGGCCGCATTCATCATTTCACCGCGACGTGCGCGCCGGGGTTTTCCCGATCGACTGGGCAGGAGATGCCGGCGTGAGCGGCGATTTCGGCGAACGCTGCGACGATCAAGTTTGAGGGAGGTAGGGTGCAATAGCGCAGCGTATTGCACCGGGTGGAGAGTGGTGGCCCCAAGGAAAAAGATGGCGGATTACGCCTTCGGCTAATCCGCCCTACGTGTCTATGCGTCGGGCGCAGCTTAACCGGCGGATGGAATGGCAAAGCCGGCCGCGGCGGCATACGAACAGCCGCTACGGCCGGCTCTGGTTATGCCGGAAGCCGCGGAGGCCGCGCTTCCGGACATAAAGACGGTGCTAGTGCCACTTGTGGGTATGCATGTCGAACATGATGTGCGGGTGCGCGCGATGGCAGGTCCACGCCCACTGATGGCCAACCCAACGCCAGCAGCCGCGATCGCCGGGCGGCGGATAGTGCTGGTCGCCCGCTACACCGAACGTGACCGAAACGCCGGCGGCCGAAGCTGCCGTGGCCGCACCTCCAATGGTGCCGGCCGCGATTGCGAGAGCGGCCACGGCCGCCAGAGTGCGATTACGAATCATGGTGAATTCCTCGAATTTTCGTCGCCCACGCCAAAACGCCTCCTGTGAGCATTTGGTTCCAAAGCGGCGCGGAAATCCGCGGCGGCTTCGACAGATCCTGTTGCATTGCCGCAACCCATCGGCACGGCCACAATCGCCGCACGCGGTCCGCGACCTGGAAAACCCGCATCATCACCGGCAGCAGCATCTCCACCCACCATCCCGGGCATCGCGAGTCGGAGTGGGAAAGCACCGGTGGCGGACAGCCATGGAGGAGGTCGAGCAGCAAGCCGCAGGGCTGACGCGCACCCGAGGCTCGCGCAGGACTGGCGCGGACAGTTCAGGTCGCCAGCGACGCCGGACATCCGCGGGCGAGAGACGGAAGGAAGCACGAGGGGGAGAGGTCAGGACAGGGGAGAAGGCGCCGGCGCGATTGACCTCTCGCCGACGCCTCCCTGGAATTATCGCGTCCCGGGTCTCTTTCTGGCGTCCACCCGTCGCCGGGCAAAACAGCGAACGGGCTTTCCGCCCGGGCTTACGACCGAGCGACCGGCGGGCCGGAAGCCGCTTCGCAGCGGTCCGGCCCGACCGGGTGAACTCATGCTCCGATGACGCCGCCTCGACGGCGCCACGAACTCCGCATCTTGTCCAACGGTGGCCCGCCGTTGGGAGCAATCGGTCGGCCGCGGCGCTCTTGCTTCGCCACGGACGCTGCCCCATGTGCGCTGACCTGCCTCGGGGGTTTCGCCGGACGACGCGCGTCAGACTGCCCGGCGCCGAAGTAGGCATGAGGCTGCGGCACTGCCAGTTCGCGGAGACGAAATGTCGACGGCATTCGCGCCGCCGCCGTCTCCGGTGCCGCGATACCCGCGAAAGTGAGCCGATTCGGCGACTTCGAAAAGAGTCCTCCAGTGGCGCGACAGGCGCTCACAACCCCGCAGCGACCGGGGTGGCACTTGCTTCGCGGACCGGCGTGACCACGCGCGCCGGCGCTTGCCCGGCGCGGCGGCGCTTGCGGTTCAGGAGCGGGCGAGTTCGTCCAGCAGCAGTTGCGCGGTGCCGCGCGGATCCTCGGCATGGATGCCGTGGCCGGTCGGCCGCGTCAGCAGCCGCCAGCGCGGATCGCCTGCCGCCTTCGCCTTGTCATAGAAGCGCTGGAACGGCGGGGGGCTTGTCCCGGTGGCCAGAACGTAGGTGCGGTTTCGCACCTGGCGTTCCGCGCCGCTGAGCTTCAGCGGCTCGGTCAGCGTGAGCAGCGGATGCGGCGCCGCCGCCCGCGAGCGTACAGGCTCACCCTCCGGCCGGCGCGGTGGCACGAAACCCGGCGTGGCATGCTGCTCGGCGAGGAAGGTTTCGCGCTCCTTCTCCGGGATGAGATCGAACAGCGCCTGTCCGTCGTCGGGCAGGAAGGCGTCGAGATAGACCAGCGAGCGGATGCGCGCGCCATAGAGGGAGGCGACGCCGGTGATCACCATGCCGCCGTACGAATGGCCGACGAGCACGAACTCGTCGAGCCGCTGGTAGTCGATGACGCCGGCGACATCGCGGATGTGGAGGCTGAGATCGATGCCGGGATGGAGCAGGTGTGCGCGGTCGCCGAGGCCGGTCAGCGAGGGCGCGTGGACGTCGTGGCCCTGTGCCCGCAGGAGCTGGACAAGGGAATTGTAGCCGGCGCTGCCCACCCAGGCACCGTGCACCAGAACGAAGGCGGCCATCTAACGCAGCTTTCTCTCGGAGGATCAGGGGTTCTTCCCGTACCGCAGAAAGAAGGCGGCGAACACCAGGACAATGCCGATGTTGAC
>CAYOUO010000216.1:0-2598 GCA_964407155.1 uncultured Hyphomicrobiales bacterium
ATGTCGTCGATCTCGCCCTTGCCGTCGCGCAGCTCGAGCAGCGTCTTGATGACGGCGAGGATGTCGTCCTTGCGCAGGATGCGCACGGTGTCGGCGGCATCGAGATCGAGGCGCATGTTCATCTTCACGCGGCCGACGGCCGAGAGATCGTAACGCTCCGAATCGAAGAACAGCGAGGTGAACATCGCCTCGGCGGTCTCCACCGTCGGCGGCTCGCCCGGGCGCATGACACGGTAGATGTCGAACAGCGCGTCCTCGCGCGACTCGTTCTTGTCGACGGCGAGCGTATTGCGGATGTAGGCGCCAGTGTTGACGTGATCGATGTCGAGAATGGTGATCTCGTTGTGACCGGTGTCGACCAGCTGCTTCAGCAGCTTCTCGTTCAGCTCATCGCCCGCCTCGGCGTAAATCTCGCCGGTCTCGAGGTTGACCTGGTCCTCGGCGAGGTAATGCCCGTAGAGCTCCTCGTCGGTGACCTTGAGCGCCTTGACGCCCTTCTCGGCCAGCTGACGCGCCTGACGCACCGTGATCTTCTTGCCGGCCTCGATCACCACCTCACCGGAATCGGCGTCGATGAGATCGTTCACCGCGCGCAGGCCGCGCATGCGGTCGGCATCGAAGGGAACGCGCCAGGCGCCCTTGCTCTTCTTGTAAACGACCTGGCGGTAGAAGGTGTTGAGGATCTCCGTGCCGTCCATGCCGAGGGCATAGAGCAGCGACGTCACCGGGATCTTCCGGCGCCGATCGATGCGGGCATGAACGATGTCCTTGGCGTCGAACTCGATGTCGAGCCACGAGCCGCGATACGGAATGATGCGGGCGGCGAACAGGAGCTTGCCCGACGAGTGGGTCTTGCCCTTGTCGTGGTCGAAGAAGACGCCCGGCGAACGGTGCATCTGGGAAACGATCACGCGCTCGGTGCCGTTGACGATGAAGGTGCCGTTCATCGTCATGAGCGGCATCTCGCCCATGTAGACTTCCTGCTCCTTGATGTCCTTGACGGACTTGGCACCGGTTTCCTGGTCCACGTCGAACACGATCAGGCGCAGCGTAACCTTGAGCGGTGCCGAGAAAGTCATGCCGCGCTGGCGGCACTCGTCCACGTCGTACTTCGGCGGATCGAAGTCATAGCGCACGAATTCGAGCAGGGCGGTGTTCGAGAAGTCGGAGATCGGAAACACCGACTTGAACACGGCCTGCAGGCCCTCGTCCGGGCGCCCGCCTTCGGGTTCCTCGACCATGAGGAACTGGTCGTAAGACGCCTTCTGAACCTCGATGAGATTCGGCATCTCGGCGACTTCGCGAATCGAACCGAAGAACCTGCGTACCCTTCTGCGGCCGGTGAAAGGCTGGTTCATGGGGACTCCTGTCAAATTTCGAATTTTCAAACGGCTGTCCGGAAGACCGCGAACGGATCGCGGGCGGCACTCTGGACAACGGTTCTCCTGTTACGCTTACTCAGCTTTTCGAGGGCGACGTTGGCCGGTGGTCAACGCCGCCCTCATTTATCGCGATGCCGAGGGCGTTCGCCCGAGGACATCTTCTTCTTCCTGCGATCCCGGATCGCGCTTCGCGCCTCCGGGATTTCGGTGAAGTAGCTCGCGCTACTTCACCTCAACCTTGGCGCCCGCGCCTTCGAGCTGGGCCTTGATCTTGGCGGCGTCTTCCTTCGACACGCCTTCCTTGACCGCCTTCGGCGCGCCTTCGACGAGATCCTTCGCCTCCTTCAGCCCGAGCGCAGTGATCGCGCGGACTTCCTTGATGACGTTGATCTTGTTGGCGCCGGCGTCGGTGAGAATGACATTGAACTCCGTCTTCTCTTCGACCGGAGCGGCGGCGCCGCCAGCGGCACCACCGGCGGCAACCGCGACCGGAGCCGCAGCCGAGACGCCCCACTTCTCTTCCAGGAGCTTCGAAAGCTCAGCCGCCTCGAGGACGGTGAGCTGCGACAGCTCGTCTACGATTTTCGACAGATCAGCCATTTTACCTATGATCCTTACGGTTCGAACCTGACTTCAAAAGCTCGAGGACCGGCCTACGCCGCCTCGCTCTTCCTGGCATATGCTCCCACCACGCGGGCGACCTGCGCCGCGGGGGCTGCAACGACCTGTGCGATGCGGGTCGACGGCGTCTTGATCATGCCGACGAGCTTGGCGCGCAGTTCGTCCAGCGACGGCAGCGAGGCGAGTGCCTTGACACCGTCGGGATTGAGATTGGTCGTGCCCATCGCCCCGCCGAGAATGACCAGCTTCTCGTTGGTCTTGGCGAAATCGATGGAGACCTTGGCTGCCGCTACCGGATCCTTCGAGTAAGCGATCACGGTCGGACCCTTGAACAGGTCCGCGATATGAACGGCATCCGTGCCCTGAAGAGCGCGCTTGACGAGGCGGTTCTTAGCGACTTTCACGCCGCCGCCCGCAGCCCGCATCTTCCCGCGCAGGGAAGTCATGTCGGCCACGGTCAGTCCGGCGTACTGAGCAACCACGACCGCACCGGTGTCCTTGAACACCTCGTGCAGCGCCGCGATGGCTTCGCCTTTCTCCGCTCTTTCCATGCCTCTCTCCAACAAGGCGGCCTTTTTGAGGGACCGCCGGTTAA
>CAYOUO010000217.1:0-2708 GCA_964407155.1 uncultured Hyphomicrobiales bacterium
TCCACACCGCACGGGTGATGTCGTGCACCAGGTTGGCGTCGATATCGGCATCGACCACCCAGAGCGCGTAGAACCCGATCGATGTCGTGTCGGCGTCGACATTGCGGTAGGTCCCCGCCGGGATCGTCGCCGGCGTGTAGAGGCTGAAGGTCTTCTTCAGCTTTTCCGCCACGTCGCCGACCACCGGCACCAGCCGGACGGGCAACGAGGCCGCCAATTCCTGGATCGCCGGTACGGGATAGCCGCCGGCCAGGACGATCGCATCCACCTGGCCGGCTTTCATCTCGGCCGCGGCCTGCGACGGGCGCAGGCTCTTGCGCGTGACGTCGGAATCGCCGAAACCGGCCGCCGCGAGCAGCAGCCGGGCGTTGACCGAGGTGCCGGAGCCCGGCTCGCCGACCGCCACGGTCTTGCCGGCGAGATCGGCGACCGAGCGGATCGGGCCGTCGGCCCGGACCACGACGTGAAGCGCCTCCGGAAACAGGCTGCCGATGACCCGCAAGCGGGGCATCGGCCCTTCCTCGGCAAAGGCGCCGACGCCGTTATAGGCCATCGCCGCCAGGTCTGCCTGGGCGAAACCCGATTCGAGCTGTTTGTTGCTGATCAGCCGAAGGTTCTCCATCGACCCCTGGGTCGCCTGCGCCACCGCGACCAACCCCGGCACCCCGCAGCCCCCGCCGGAAGCGCAGGCCGAACCCTGCACCGGGCTCGAAATCGCGGCGGCGACCACGCCGCCGATTTCGAAGAAACTGCCGCCCGTCGCCGCCGCGCCGATGCGGAAGAAGCGCGGCTCGGTCTGCGTCGAGGCGGCCGCCAGCGGCGCAGCAAAAAGCAAACTGGCGCAGGCCAGGCTGCGCCAGTATCGGTTGAGTACCCAACGCCTCGTCTCACTCGGTGAGGCCGCCATGCAAAATGACAGCATGGCCGTCAGGCGATTTCAATCCGCCGTCGGCGACGTAATTTTACCTCAATTTACACTCTTTACTTGCGTTTAGGGCGCCGCCGCAGTGCGACACCGGGTGACGCAAAGCGAGCGATGCGGCAAGCTGGGGCTACCCCCTTGCCGGACGCGCCATGCCCCCATCCGAGCCCCCGATCGATCTCCGTTCCGATACCGTGACGCGGCCATCCGCGGCGATGCGCCGCGCCATGGCCGAGGCCCCGGTCGGCGACGACCAGTACGGCGAGGACCCGTCGGTCAACCTGCTGCAGGAGCGGATTGCGGCGCTGACCGGCAAGGAAGCCGCCCTCTTTGTGCCGAGCGGCACGATGGCCAACCAGATCGCCTTGAAGGTGCTGACCCGCCCGGGCGACGACGTCATCGTCGCCGAGCACGCACATATGATGTGGCACGAGGCCGGCGCGGCCGCGGCCAATTCCGGCGTCCAGTTCACCGCGATCGGCCGCGGCGGCCGTTTCACCGCGGACGAGTTCCGCGCCGCGATCAAACCGCGCGGCCACATCGTGCTGCCGCCGACCGGTCTCGTGGCAGTCGAGAACACCCACAACATGGGCAGCGGCATCGTCTTCCCGCAGCGCGACGCCGTCGCCGTCTGCCGGGCGGCCGGCGAAGCGGGCATCGCCTGCTATCTCGACGGCGCCCGGCTATTCAACGCGGCGGTCGCCAGCGGCGCGACCCTTGCCGAGCTGGCCCGGCCGTTCGATCTCGCCTCGGTGGCGCTGTCGAAGGGGCTCGGCTGTCCGGTCGGCAGCGTGCTCGCCGGCAATCGGGCGACGATCGCCCAGGCGGTGACGGCGCGGCGGCGGTTCGGCGGCGCGATGCGGCAATCCGGCATCCTCGCCGCCGCCGGGTTGTATGCGCTCGACCACAACGTGGCGCGGCTCGCCGAGGACCATGCGCATGCCCGGCTGATCGCCGAGCGCATCGCCCAACTGCCGGGCATCAGGCTCGACCTCGCGACGGTGCAGAGCAACATCGTGATCTGGGAGATGGCCCCCGAGGCGCCCGACGCCGCGACAATCGTCGCCCGGACCAAGGCCGCCGGCGTACTGATTTCGGCGCTCGGCGCCCGGACCGTGCGCGCCGTGACGCATATGGACGTGTCGGACGAACAATGCCGGCGCGCCGCCGATATCCTCGCCGCGATCGTGCGGTCCTAGGGCTGCCGCTTTCGCAGCAGGTATTTCTGCTCCCCGCTCAGCACCAATTCGTTCTTCTGGTTGTGCACCGTCACCGCGACCGCGACCACGCCGGTGGTGCGCTGTGGCGTCAGCGACGCGATGGTCAGCGACGGGTAGAGCGTGTCGCCGGGGTAGACCGGCTTCAGGAACTTTGACGATTGCTCGATAAAGGCGATCAGCGAATCGCCGATCACATGAGCAAAGGTCCCGGCGCCGGCGGCGGTGAAGCACAATACCTGGAAGCCGTGCGCCAGCAGGCCGGGATGACCGCGCTCGCGGCAATATTCGATGTCGTAATGGATCGGGTGGTTGTCGCCCGAGACCGTCTGAAACGCCGCGAAATTGGCGTCGGTGACGGTGCGGCTGGGGATGTAGAACCGGTCGCCGACCTTGAGGTCCTCGAAGAACTTGCTGTCGGGAAAGCGGTGACCGCGGCGGTCGAAATCGCTCATGGCAGAAACAGGGCTCCTTCGGCGACGAGCCGCGCCTGGGCCGCCGCGTCCAACCCCAGCGCGGCGAGGATCGAGGCGCCATCCGCGCCGATCGCGGGCGCCGGCGGCTGGGCC
>CAYOUO010000218.1:0-6699 GCA_964407155.1 uncultured Hyphomicrobiales bacterium
CCGCCTTGACGCCGCGCGAGCGCTGGTGGCCGAAGCCGGCTACGCGGATGGAATGGGTCCGTCCCCGAAGCGCTTCACCTGGTGCAGCAGGCGTGAGGCGGCCGACGAGACATGCAATTTTGCTCGATCCAATATCGAGGACGGAGACGATTGCCGAGCGGCGCGAAAGGCGCGAATCGGAATGACCGAACATGCCCATCAGGTGTTGGTCCTTCCCTGGTTGGCCTTGTCGCGCTGCTTCAGCATGGCGGCGCGGGCTTCCGCGCCCGCCTGCGTGAGGCGCACGATCATCTGGCCGCTCTGGCGAAGATCGACGGCGGCGATCTCGCGCGACAGCAACTGCTTGTCGCGATCGAACGCCGCAATGGTGGCGAGCGCGCCGGCGGGATCGGCCGACGGCAGCATCAGTTCGATGCCGTTGTCGAGCACGATCGTCCAGCGCTCTCCGGAAACGAGGATGCCGGCCCGCGCATGCGCCGCGATGGCCGGCTGGGTGGCGATGAGGGCGGCGTAGTCGCCGGCCCTCGCGGCAGCGCCGACGCCGACGACGTGCGGCAGGTCGTTGTAGCGCTCGCTGGTGTCGTCGGCGATGACCTGGCCGCTCCGGTCGACGAGCGAGACGGCCTCGCCGTTCTGCCACGTGGCGTAGGGCGTGCGCTCGACGACGGATATCTCGACCGTATCGGGGAAGAGCTTCTTCAGCGTCGCTTCCTTCACCCACGGCAGCTTCTCGATGCGCGCGCGGGCGGCATCGAGGTCGAGGGTGAGCAGCGAGGGATAGGTGCCGATGTCGAGCGCGGCCAGCACGTCGACCTCGGATGTCTCGCTCTGGCCGGTGATCTTGACGTTCTCGATGGCGAAGCCCGCCCACGCGGTCGCTGCGGAGAGAACGGTCGCACCGTTGCCGCCGATGAGAACGCCGGCGAGCGCGGTGGCGAAGAACAGAGCGAGGATGCTCTTCAGCCCGAAGAAGCGCGGCAGCCGCATGTCGAGACGGCGGAGCGACCGCGCCGGACGACGCAGGAAGCGCGGCAGGACGACCGCGGGACGCGCATGCGCGCGCACGCGCTCGGCCTCGGCGGCAATCTCGGCAATGTTCCCCGTTAGCGCGTGCACGACGCTTCCCCGACCGACTGGCAAACCGGGACAGGAAACGGGCGGCCACTGTTCCGCCGGTTCCGGACCGGACGCTGCCGTCAGGTGGGCAGAAGCGATGACCGTTGACGGGAATGGACTTCAAATCCACCCCTGCCGGTCGTCTTCCGGACGGCCGGTACGGCTTCTCCACGACTGCCCGAAACTTGATCGGCGCGCGGGAGCAAGCATCCGTACATTTTAGTAAACAAAGGATGAAATTCCGGCCGCGCGCACGCGTTTTGACGGCGCTGCGACAATAATGGCGAGGGCGGCTGCCGGCGGCATTTCATGCGCATTTCCAGATAGATAGCCGGAAATGCCGGAGGGTTAAGCGTCGCGAAACGGCGCGCTTCGGGCAGGCGGGAAAATTTCGCCGCCGCCCGAAGCGGGACCGCCGGCCAGGGCAGTCCAAAGCCGTGTATCGCTAGAACTGGAGCCCGCCGCTCACCTTGATCGCGTGGCTGGAGCCGCTGTTCGACAGGGCACCGGAATACGCGACGCCGACAGTGGCAGACCGGGACAGCATGGCATCGATGCCGGCCTCGATCACCGCGCTGTTCGCGGCGATCGGAGTGCCATCGACGAGGAAGCTCGCGCCGGTCTCCTGGAACAGCAGGGTCCGCTCGGGCGAGAGATCGCCGTAGGCATGACGCCAGCCGACCATGGCGTGGTCGTGCCAGAGCGTGTCGCCGACGCTGAACGACGACGCCACACGCACGCCGAGCGTGGAGTACAGCGTGTCGAACGACTGCGAAGCGGAGGACAGACCGGTGACGGGCGCGTTCTGTTCGGTGAAGGCGCCCTGCGCCACGTTGGTGTAGGCGAGGCCGGCGAAGGGTTCGAAACCATAGCCGGCGAGGCGGTACGACTGGCTCGCCTCAATGAAGGCATTGGCGACGCCGGCGTCATACGACGCGGTCGGATGCTCGGTGATCTGCCAGGCGGTTGCCGTGCGTTCCGTGTCGATGCTGCTCCAGCCGTAGCTGGCGCCGCCATGGAACCGTACGGCGCCGGTCTCGGTGCCAGCGTAGGCCGCGAGAATGCCGGTGCGCATGTCCGAACTGCTCGAGCGATCGGTCACGTCCGAACTCGCGGCCGCAAAGCCGGCGGCGAAGCCGGCGCGGACGCCGCTGGAATCCATGTCCATACCGACGAGGCCGCCGCCGAGATTGCCCTTGAGCGCGGCGGCGTTGCCGTCGGAATTCTCGGTGAGCGTCTGGCCAAAACCCTTCGCCCACGCCGAATAGACCGGGGCATCGGCGAGCGCCTTGCCAGCGGCGTTGCCGAGCGGCCGCGTGTCGTCGCCGTAGCTGAGCGGCGCACCACCCTCGCCCTGGCCACCCGCAGTCCCGAAGCGCGACAGGATGGTGTCGGCAATCAGCGCCGCCTGATCGGCGAGCGTGCCGGCGTCGGAGGCGTAAGTTTCACCGGAAAGGGAATCGTAGTCGGCACGGGCATCATCGGCGCTTTCGGCGACGATCTGGTCGTAGAGCGTGGACGGAATGATGCCGTTACCGATGGCATGCGCGACCGCGTTCTGGTTCGGCGTCTCCGCCACATCCCAGAGCGCGGTGTCGTTGCGCGTCAGCGTCAGATAGACGTCCTTGGTGTCGTAGGACAGCGACGCGTCGAGGAATGCCAGATCGTCGTCGGCCCCGGTGAAGGTGCCGCCGAGATCGTCGTGCGAAGTGAGGATCGTGTAGGTCGTTGCGCTGGTGTAGGCGCCGGGGTTCGACGTCACCACGACCGAGCCGCCAAGCGTCGCCTTGCCGCCGACCGCGAGCTGCGTCGCTTCGGTGGCGTTGGTCGTGACCGCGAAGGTGGAACCGCTCTCGAACGTGACGTTGCCCGTCGAGGACAAGGCGGTGCCCGGCGCATTGCCGGCCGCAATCGTGCCGAAGGCGTCGATGCTCGACACGGTGCCGGTGCCCGTGAGCTTGCCGCCGAGGTTGACGGCGACGGCGCTGGTCAGCGTCGTGTCGGCGATCAGCGTGGCGCTGTTGGCCACCGTGGTCCCGCCGGAATAGCTCTGGTCGTCGCCGAGGCTCCACGTGCCGCCATCGACGTCGAGCAGCTCGAAGTTCGTGATGTTGGAGATGGAGCCGGTCAGTGCGCCGCCGCTGTCGCGCTCGAGCTTCAGCGTGTCACCCGCGCCATCGCCGCCGTCGAGCGTGCCGTCCATGGTCTGGCCGGTGTAGAGCGAGACCGTGTCGTTGCCACCGCCCATGAAGACGTTGCCGATGATGGTGCCCTTGTTGACCAGCGTGTCGGCGAGATCGCCGACGATGTTGATCGCGAGCGTACCGCCCTGGATGCGGCCCGCGTTGAAGATGTTCGTGGCGGCGAACGCCGGACCGGCGTTGCTGTCGTCGACCTGGATGCCGCGGCCGACGCTATAGATGACGCCGTTGGCGTAGTTGTTGACGGTGCCGCCGCCGATGGCGAGACCGTCCGAGATGTTGGGATCGGTCAGCACGCCATCCTTGTAGCCGAGCGCGCCCAGCGCCTGGATGGTGCCGTAGTTGTCGATATGGACGAGGGCATCGACGTCGACGCCATCGCCGTCGGTATCGAAGTAGCTGCCGCTGGTGTCGTGGGCTTCGCCCGTGATGGTGCCGTAGTTGACGACCGTCGTCGTCTTCAGCGTGGCGATGGCAGGGAGGTTGCCGACCATGTCATCGGGGATGTCGAGATTGATGCCGGAGCCGTTGAGGCCGGTGATCTGCCCGTCGGCGGCGTTGTAGATGTAGTACCCCGCGGCGGTGCCGATGTTGCCGGTGATGCCGTGCTTGGCGCCCTGGATGATACCACCGCCATAGTTGTAGACCGAACCGCTGACGGTGTCGGTGGCGTTGCTCTGGAAGTCGATCGCGTCATTGCGATTGGCCTCGGTGATGACCTCGGTGATGCCGTTGCTGATGTCGGTGCCGGCGGTCCCCTCGTCCGTCGATTCGATCTTGCCGTAGTTGTAGATCGTCGATCCCGACGCCGGACGGATGACATCCTTGGTGCCGACCGCCTCGATGAGGCCGCTGGCGTAGTTGTTGATCGTGACCGTGCCGCCGGTCGCCGCCGTCAGGTTGATGGCGCGGTTCGCGGTCGAAAGGATCGTGCCGTAATTTTCGATGTCGATCGTTCCGCCATTCAGCGCGTTGCTGCTCTGGATGGCGTCGTCGCCGTTGCTCTGGATGAGCGCGGTGGAATTGGTCGTCGAACCGTTGATCACAGTCACGCTGTGAGCGTTGGTATTGTTGTCGTTGATGCGGATGGCGCGATCGGTGTCGGACATCAGCGTGCCGAGGTTCGAGATCGTGAGCGCGGAGGTCGATGCGCCGTTCACGACCACAGCCTTGCCGCTGGTATGGAAAACGCCCGTGGCGGTGATGCTCAGCGTATCGCTGCCGGACATGTTGAGGCTGGTGGTGCGGGTCGTGTTGTCGACCGTCGTACTCGTCGCCCACGCCGCTGACGAAACCGCGCAACTCACCGTCGCCAGCGCAAGCGCGCTGGCCCCAAAACGCATACGCAACATGATACGAACGCCCCTGTCCACACTAATTCACAGATCGTTAACGACCGCGAATGACGGTTGGACGACGGCTTTGTGACACGCGCTGATGCACTATCGCGCTGCGGCAATCCTGCAACGCTTACGATGGGCGGAGGAACTCGGCGACGCGCGCGCGAGCGAAATTGCCGACGCGTTTGATTTCCCATTCGAGCCGGACGCCGCTCGTGGCGAGCACGCGCGCACGGACCGTCTCGCCGAGGAGTTCGAGATCGTGGGCCGTAGCG
The DNA here is from genome assembly GCA_964407155.1 of uncultured Hyphomicrobiales bacterium. Lineage (GTDB taxonomy): Bacteria > Pseudomonadota > Alphaproteobacteria > Rhizobiales > Kaistiaceae > DASZQY01. Next base: position 4,933 of record CAYOUO010000218.1, read on the forward strand.
GAGCCGGTGTTGATCAGGAAATTGCAGTGCATCTCCGACACCATGGCGCCGCCGACCTTGAGGCCGCGGCATCCGGCAGCATCGATGAGCTGCCAGGCCTTGCCGCCGGGCGGATTGGTGAAGGTCGATCCGCCGGTCTTTTCGCGGATGGGCTGTGCCGCCTCGCGGTGCGCCTCCACCGCGTCCATCTCCGCCCTGATCGCGGTGGCTTCGGCGGGCACGCCCGCGAACAGCGCGTCGGTAAAGATGAGATCATCGGGCGCAGCGCTGTGACGATAGCCGAAGCTCATCGCCGCATTCGACAAGGCGTGGAGCTTGCCAGTGCGATCGACCGCCCGCGCCTCGACCAGCCGCTCGCGCGTCTCGCTGCCGTTGGCGCCGGCGTTCATGCGGAGCGCGCCGCCCACCGTGCCCGGGATGCCGTGGTAGAACGCGAAGCCGGCTAACCGCTGCTCCAGCGCGAAAGCGGCGAGCCGCTTGTCGGGCAATGCGGCGCCGGCGCGGATATGGTCCGTGCCTTCACCCACCGCCTGACCAAAGCCTTTCGCCGACAGACGGATGGTGACGCCGGGAATGCCTCCGTCGCGCACGAGCAGGTTCGAGCCGACGCCGATGACGGTGACCGGCACGGCAGGATCGAGCCGCGACAGAAAGAGCGCGAGATCCTCCGTATCGGCCGGCTGGAAGAGCAGCTCGGCCGGTCCCCCGACGCGGAACCAGGTGAACGGCGCGAGCTCTGCGTTCGGCGTGAGCCGCCCGCGGATGCCGGTGGCGTCAACCGACGACGCGGTCATTTTTTGCCGAGCTTCGCCAGTTGATCGGGGAGCGCGTAGGCCCACGCGCTGATCGAGCCGGCGCCAAGGTTGACGACGATGTCGCCGGACTTCGCCAGCGAGGCGATCAGCGGCGCCAGCCCATCTGCGCCTTCGATGGCATGCACGTCGCGGTGGCCGTGGAGGCGGAGCGCATCGACCAGGGCGTCGCGGTCCACGCCCGCGATGGGCGCCTCGCCGGCCGGATAGATCGGCGCGACGATGACGGTGTCGGCGTCGTTGAAGCCGGTCGCGAACTGGTCGAAGAGATCGCGAAGGCGCGTGTAGCGGTGCGGCTGGACCACGGCGATGACGCGGCCCGATGCGACCGAGCGCGCTGCCTTGAGCACGGCACCGATCTCGACCGGATGGTGGCCGTAGTCGTCGATGATCTCGACGCCATTCCATACGCCGGTCTTCGTGAAGCGGCGTTTGACGCCGCCGAAGCCGGCAAGACCGGCGGCAATCGCCTTGTCCGAGATGCCGAGCTGCAGCGCGATAGCCAGTGCGCCGGTCGCGTTCTGGACGTTGTGCTCGCCGGGCATGGCGATGGAGAGATTCTCGATCGCCCTGGTCCCGCCGGTGAGGCGATCACGGATCAGCGCAGTGAAGGTCGAGCGGCGGCCGTCGCGGCCAAGATCGACGTAGCGCACGTCGGCCTGCGGGCTCGCGCCATAGGTGACGACGCGGCGGTCCTCGATGCGCCCGACCAGCGCCTGCACTTCCGGATGATCGATGCACATGACGGCAAAGCCGTAGAACGGGATCGATTCAACGAATGTGCGGAACGCCGCCTTCACCTTGGCGAACTCGCCGTAGAACTCCATGTGCTCGGGATCGATGTTGGTGACGATGGCGATGGTCGCGGGCAGGCGGGTGAAGGTGCCGTCGGACTCGTCGGCTTCCACCACCATCCAGTCTCCGGCGCCCAGCCGGGTATTGGTGCCGTAGGCAT
>CAYOUO010000219.1:0-6341 GCA_964407155.1 uncultured Hyphomicrobiales bacterium
GGCAAGCCCCCGCCGCGCGCCGGCGGCACGCGCCGCCAAATCACGCGGCCAGGTTTCCCTCGGCGCCGCCTCCTGAGCCACGCGGATTCTGGCGCCCACATCGGGCGCAAGAGCGTCTCACGCCAGATCGGCGAAGCGCTGAAGATGATGGTCGGCGTTGCCGAACGTGGCGTCAATCGCCAGCAGACGCCGATAATGGTGCCCCACCTCGACCTCGTCGGCCATGCCGATGCCACCGTGAAGCTGAATGGCGTTTTCGCAGACGAAGCGCCCCGCCCTGCCGATATAGGCCTTGCAGGCCGAAGCGGCCCGGCTTTGCGCGGTGCGGTCAGTGCCGAACCAGCTTGCCAAAGCAGCGTGCAGGGCGGAGCGGCTCATCTCCAGTTCCGCCAGCATATCGGCGAGCCGATGCTGCACGGCCTGAAAGGAGCCGATGGTCTGACCGAACTGGCGCCGGATCATCGCGTAGTCGCGGGTGAGCTGAAGCGCGCGATCCATGATCCCGACCGCCTCGGCGCAGAGCCCGACAACCGCGAGGTCGATCACCTCGGCAAGTGTGCTGCCCGCCATTCCTTCGGCACCGACCATGGCATCGTCAGGGAGATGGACTTCGTCGAACGCGATGTCCGCTGCTTCGAATCCGTCGATGGTCAGGTAGTCGGTGCGCTCCACCCCCGTCCCGTCGGCCGGCACCAGGAACAGCGACAGACCCGCGGCGTCGCCCGGCGATCCTGAGGTCCGCGCCGAGACCAGCAGCGTCTGCGCCTGCGGTGCACCGTAGACGCACACCTTCGTTCCATTGAGCCGCCAGCCCCCGGTGACGCGCCGTGCCACCGTCGCGACCTCCAAAATCGCACCGCGCGTGTGCCGCTCTTCGTGGGCGAAGGCCAGCAACAGGTTGCCATCCACGACCTCCGGCAGGAGCGCGCGCTGCGCCGCGTTGCCCAGCAGGCCGATGGCCCGCGCCGCCAGCAGGACGCAGGACACGAACGGTTCGACGACGAGGCCGCGGCCGAACTCCTCGAGGATGATCGCCACTTCCACCGGGGCCGTGCCGAACCCGCCTGTCTCTTCCGGCAAGCCGACGGCTGTCCAGCCGTTGGCCGCGACCTCGCGCCAGTTCGCGAGACTCCCGCGGGTCGGCTTCTTGCCGCCCTGGAAAGGACGCACCCTCGCTGCAAAGCGGCGCACGCTTTCGCGCAACAGCCTTTGCTCGTTGGTCTCGGCGAAATCCATGGCGTCGTCAGAGCCCCAGAACCCGCTTGGCGATGATGTTGCGCTGGATTTCGTTGGAGCCGGAGTAGATCGTGGCCGCACGCAGGAACAGGTGGGTTCCCATCGCGCCCGGCTCGTCTTCGGGGCCGCCCATGGCATTGCTGAGGGCAGCATCCCACGAGGGATCCGGCCGGTACCGCAACGCGCGGGACCCCAGCGCCTCGACGATCAGGCCGGTCAGCCGCTGCTCCAGCTCGGACCCGCGCATCTTCAGGATCATACCGATGGCGGAAGTTCCCGCCGTGTCGCTCAACGCGCGGTAGACCGCAAACTCCAGCGCATGAAGCTCGATCTCCGCTTCCGCGATCCTGCGGCGAAAGACCGGATCGTTGGCCAGCGGTCGCCCGCCCTGCCCTTCACGCGCTGCGATTTCCTTCAACCGCCGCAGCGCGCGAAGGGATTTCGGGACGTTGGCGCTGAAGGTTCGCTCGCGGGTCAAAAGAAACTTGGCGTAGTCCCAGCCCTTGTTGACCTCGCCGATCAAGCTGTCCGACGCCACCCGCACGCCGTCGAGCACGACCTCGTTCACCTCATGGGAGCGATCGAGCGTGATGATCGGGCGTGTGGTCACGCCGGGCGCCTGCATGTCGATGAGAAGGAAGGAAAGGCCGGCCTGTGGCTTGCCGTCCGGATTGGTGCGCGCCAGGCAGAACATCATGTCGGCGAAATGCGCCTGGGTCGTCCAGATCTTGCGGCCGGTGATGATCCAATCGTCGCCGTCCCGCACGGCGCGCGTCCGCAGCGATGCCAGGTCGGATCCGGAGTCCGGCTCGGAGAATCCCTGACACCAGAAGACGTCGCCGCTGAGGATTCCGGGCAGGTGTTTGCGCTTCTGCTCTGCCGATCCGTACGTGTAGATCGTGGGACCGGCAAGCTGGAGCCCGAAGACGCTGAGAGGCGGTGCGTCCGCCGCCGCGCATTCCTCGGCAAAGATGTGCTGCCGGACCGGCGACCAGCCTGGGCCGCCGTATTCCTTCGGCCAGCCGGGAGCCGACCAGCCCTTGCGATGGAGAAGCGCGTTCCACGCCTGCATGTCTGCCCGCGCCGGACGAAAATCGAGCCGCGTCCGCGCAGCGACGTCCGGCGGCAGCGTCTCGGCGATGAACCGCCGCACCTCGTCCCGAAATGTCTGCTCGGCGGGGTCCGGCGTGAAGTCCATCAGCGGCCTCCCGGCTCAGCGCAGCGCGAGCCCAGCCACATCGGGTACACGCTCCAACGCGACCAGCATTTCGTATAACGGACCGGCATCCAGCTCCGCTCCGCGACAGCAATCGAGGAACTTCGCCTTCAGGTCGTCCGGCTGAAGCGGGCGACGCGCGTGCCCGCGCGCAAAGCGGATGTCGCCGCTGTCGATGATGCGGCCATCGCCGGTCTCGATCGTCACGCGGTCGGCGACAGAAAACGCCGGCTCGACCGAACAGGTGCTGCCGTCGCCCTCGATGGCCACCTTGCCCATCAGCGCCTGCACGTCGGGGCGCATGACGTAGCCATCGTCCAGTTCCCGGAGCCCGACGCTGCGTGAGATCAACGACGCCGCGACGGCGAATTCGATGCTGAACTTGGCCTCGAGCGCGGTCCGCGGCGCGTGATTGCGAAGGATCGAGATCTGGGTCTCTCCGATCCGCGCCTTGACCGAGCGCACCGACCCCGCCTGAAGATCGTTCGCTTTCGCTGCGTCGATGACCGCATCAATCACGCGATGGGCGCAATAGCACACAGGATACTTCTTGAACGACAGGCCCGCCTCGAGAATGCGCAGGTTTGCGCCGAGCGGGCCGGCCGGCGGCGAAAGATCGACCGCGCTATTCGGCGACATCGCGTTCAGCAGTCCCGAGGAACGTTCCAGCGCATCGGGCGAGCCGTCGAGACCGGCTTCCGCCAGCCGCGCTGCCAGCACGCCGGAGGATGCCGCGCGCCCGACCTGAAAGGATTTCGCCATACTGCCGAAGTTCGCGACGACGCCGCCCGACAGGCTCGCCGATAGCGCAATAGCGTTTTGCGCGCGCTCGGCATCGAGGCCGATCAGATGGGCGACGGCCGCCGCAGCCGCGACGACGCCCACCGCCGAGGTCGGGTGCCAGCCTTTGAGATGGAGAGCGTCCGGCTCGCGCGCGTTGAGTTCCGCCCAGACTTCGTAGCCCACCAGATAGGCGCGGATCGCAGTAGCACCCGAATAGTGGCGCCGTTCCGCCTCCGCCAGAATCGCGGGCACCAGGATAGTGCTCGGGTGTGCGCGCAGACCGACGTCATCGTAATCCAGAACGTGGCAGGCGACGGCGTTGACCATCGCGGCGGCCTCCGCCGGGACGCGGGCGCGGCCGAAGAACAGGCTCGCTTCCGCGAGACCGGCCTGACCGCTCTGCTCGAGGTACTGCCGCACGATCGCAACGGGTCTTTCGTTGCGTCCGCAGATCAGTGTGCCGGAGGCATCGATGAATCCGGCCTTGATGATCGACGCCGCCTCGGCGGGCACGACGATGGCGGGACTGGCGACGAATTGTCCGATCGCCTCGGTCAGTCCCGGCATATCGCTCCCTCCCTTCCCGCCACGCTACATGCCGATGAGGTCGGCCTTGTCGAGCGTGTTCTTCAGCATGCGCACGGTGGCAACGTCGACCATGACGCCGTCAATCGTCACCGCACCCAGACCCGCCGCCTCGGCCTTGGCATATTCGCTCGCGAGCCGCCGCGCGGCGTCCACGGCCGCGCGCTTCGGCGTGAAAACGTCAAGCGCAAGTTCGATTTGCGAGGGATGGATCGCCCACTTGCCGACGCAGCCGACGATCATCGCCAGCCGCGCCTCCTTCCGGTAGGCGTCGGGGTTCGAGTAGTTGCCATAGGGGCCGTCGACGGGATCGATACCGGCAGCGCGCGCTGCCAGCGCTAGCCGGAAGCGCGGGTAGTACCAGATGTCGCCCGGATAATCATTGTCGCCGCCGGAGCGGATGTCGATACCTTGGCTCGCTGAATAATCGCCCATGCCAAAGACGGCGCATTCCAGCCGCGGATGCGCATTGCAGATCTCGTCGATGTTCTGCAGGCCCTTCACCTCCTCGATCAGCACCTCGATGCCGATCGGCTTGGTCAGCCCGATGTTCATCTCGATCTGATTGAGCAGCGTTGCCACGAACTGAACGTCGGCGGCACAGGTGACCTTCGGTATCATGATCGTGTCGAGGTGCTCGCGTGCGCCTTCGACCAGCGTGATGATGTCCTCGTAGGCGTACTTGGTGCCGAGATCGTTGATGCGCACACAGCGCGTCTTCTTTCCCCAGTCCAGCGTGCGCAGCGCGTTGATCGCCGTCTGCCGGGCGCCGACCTTGGCGGAAGGCGCGACCGCGTCTTCCAGATCGAGGAATACGTGATCGGCATTGCTGGCCGCGGCCTTGGCGCTCATCTTCTCGCTCGACGCCGGAGTGGCGAGCTGGACGCGCCGCAGACGCCGTGGACGCTCGTATGTCATGGAACTCTCCCTCAGCTCGCAATTCGCTTCTTGCGCAGGTCCGCCACCGCCGCGGCGCTGTAGCCCAGGCGCCCGAGAACCTCGCCCGTATGCTCGCCTAGCTTCGGCGCACGGTGCCAGACGCCGCCGTTGGTCTCCGTCATCTTGATGGGAACGCCGGCGATCGGCAATGGCTGCGCCAGCCCGGGCTGCTCGACGCGCACGATCATCTCGCGGATCGCGAAGTGCTCGTCCGCCATGATGTCGTCGATGTCGTTGACGGGACCGAACGGCAGCTTGCCGCCGAGCAGCGCGCCCAACTCTTTCTTGGTGAGGCGCGACGTCTCCTTGCCGGCCTCGCCGTACACGAACTCCTGGTTGGCGACGCGCGCCTCGCGGGTCGCCGCCCGCGGATCGGTTATGAGGTCGGGCCGTTTCATCAGGGTGCAGAAGATGCCCCAGAACTCGTCGGTATGGGCGGCGACGGTGATGCAGCCGTCTGCGGCCGGCAGGATACCGAAGACAGCGAACATCGGATGGCGGTTGCCCTCCGGACGGGGCACGACTCCGAGCACCGCGCGCTGGTAAACGATGCGTTCGCAAAGGGCCAGGATGACGTCAGCCATGGCGACGTCGACCAGTTGGCCGCGGCCGGTTCGCTGCGCTCGCAGCATCGCGCAGACCAGACCGTAAGCCGCCATCGCGCCCGGCATGATGTCGCCGACTCCCGGGCCGACCTTCATTGGCGTCCGCGCATCCGGTCCGTTGATGCCCATCACCCCGCCGATCGCCTGCGCGACCACGTCGTAGGCCTGCCAGTCGGCATACGGGCTGCGCCCGGTGGACGGATCGCCGAAGCCGCGCACGCAACCGAAGACCAGCCGGGGATTCCCGGCGCGCAGCACATCGAAGGACAGGCCAAGCCGGTCCATCACACCGACGCGAAAATTTTCAACGACGGCATCCGCATCGCGGCAAAGCTTGATGACGATGTCGCGGCCTTCGGGGGTCTTCAGGTCGAGCGCAATGCTTTTCTTGTTGCGGTTGACGCTCGCGAAATATCCGCTGAAGGCGTGCTCGGTGTCTTCCGGATGGAACGGCGCACCATGCCGCACGTAGTCGCCGCCGAGCGGCTCGATCTTGATGACCTCGGCCCCCTGATCGGCGAGCATCATCGTGCAGAACGGCCCCGCCAGCATCTGGGTGAGGTCGATGACCCGGATGCCCTCCAGCGGCCCCTTGGTCGCCGGTTCGCTCACGGGCGCCCGCGACGTTTGACGAGCACCTTGCGCTCGCCCTCGAACACCACCTTGTCGTCCTGGTTCACGCCCCAGTGCTTGAAGTGGACGACGCCGGCTCCCGGCTGATCTCCGTCGGAGACGCCAAGCACCTCGGTGAAGGCATTGATCGTGTCACCGGCAAAGACCGGCGTCGCGAAGCGGATCTTGTCCAGACTGAGTTCGGCCAGCGCGTTCTCGGCCGTATCCTGCGCCGAGAGCCCGACGACGAGAGCCGCCGTGTAGCCTCCGAACGTGATGCGCTGCCCGAATGCGCTGTCCTTCATGGCATGCTCGTTGAAGTGCCCCTGCGCGGTGTTCATGACCAGGTTGGTGATCATGACGTG
>CAYOUO010000220.1:0-6300 GCA_964407155.1 uncultured Hyphomicrobiales bacterium
GACGCCATGCCGAGCACCTCGACCTTGGCGCCGGCGAATTTTGCCCGTTCGGCGGCGCGCGCGACGATGCGGCCGAGGATCGCCTCGAGCCGGTCGTGATCGCCGTGATGAAGATGGTCGGCCTTGGTCGCCGCGAACAGGATGCGGTCGATGCGCCGCGCCACCAGTCCCGACAGCCATCCGGTGCGCCCGAGACGAAAGCAGGCGAGCACGCCGGCGAGCGCCGCTTCGAGTTCCGCGATGGCCTCGGCGCCGGCGTTGAGCGCCGTCAGGACATCGACCAGAACGATCTGGCGGTCGAGGCGCGCAAAGTGATCGCGGAAGAACGGACGCACCACGACGTTCTTGTAGGCCTCGTAGCGGCGCTCCATCATCCGCGCCAGTGATCCATGCGGCGTCGCGCGAACGTTGCCCAGCGGCGAGAACGTAAGGGCCGGCGAGTTGTCGAGGTCTCCCGGCATCAGGAAACGACCGGGAGGCTCGGTGGCGACCGCGCCGTCGGCGGTGCGCAGGGCACGCAGGTATGTGGTGAACGCCGACGACAATTCCCGGGCGGTCGTTTCGTTCTCCGGGCCGCCGGGTTCGGTTCCGGCCAACAGCGTGAGCCACGGTGCGGCGAGAGCGCGATGGCCGGGCGTGCAGGCCTTGGCGACCGCCTCGACCGACCAGTCCGCGTAGCTCTTGCCGAGCAGCGGCAGGTCGAGCAGCCACTCGCCGGGATAATCAATGATGTCGATGTGGAGCTTGCCGCTGCCGAGCGCCCGGCCGAGAAAAGAGGCGGACTCGTAGCGCACCGTCAGCCTGAGCTCGCTGATCTGGCGCGTCGATTCCGGCCAGATGCGTTCGGTCGTGAGCGCGGCAACGTGCTGCTCGTAGTCGAAACGCGGCACCGCGTCATCCGGCTGCGGTTCGAGGGCCGCGCCCGCTACCCTGCCGGACGCATAGGACCTGAACAGCGGCAGCCGCCCGCCGTGAATGAGATTGTGCACCAGCGCCGCGATGAAAACGGTCTTGCCCGCGTGCGCGAGCCCCGTGACGCCGAGCCGGACCGTGGGCGTCGTGACCAGGCCGAACGTGCGTTCCCCGAGGTTGCTCAGGACGAGGCGCGTTTCGTCGGTGATGGTGGTCAGCTGCACGCGGTCATGGCTCCGGCCCTGTTCCCCCATGTAGTCAGCGCCGGTCCATGGCGCCAGCCTGATCAGGCTGCCCCTCCGCCGCCGAGATCGCGCGGCGCGACAAACGCGGCCAGATGTCCGTCGGCGCTGGCGATTTCGGCCCAGTTTTCGATCCTGACGTCGATCACCGCAATTGCACCCGTCGGGAATTTTTCCGTCAGGCGCTCGCGCTGCGCGCTGCTACCGGACTGCGCCAGTTTGCGCGCGGTGACATGGATGGTGGGGTTATGCCCGATGACGAGAAGCCGCCGCGCTGCATCTCCCGACCGGGCGATCACGCCGAGATAGTCGGGAGAACGGGCACCGTAAAGCGCTTCGACGAAGGCGACGGCCGGCCTCGTGCCGAAAGCTTCGATCAGGGCATCCGCTGTCTGGCGTGTGCGCACCGCCGGCGAACAGAGCACGCGGTCCGGCAGCCATCCTTTTGCTTTCAGCGTCTCGCCGATGAGGACGGCATCGGCGCGCCCGCGATCGGTGAGCGCCCGCTCGCGATCGCGGGTGTGCGGCCCGGCAGGTTCCGTCTTGGCGTGCCGCATCAGGATGAGTTCAAGCATGCCAAAGGCTCTTCGTCCGCCAGACAAAAAAAGCGTCCGCAGGATAATCCTGCGGACGCTCGAAGCCTGTCATCGGCCCGTGGCTAGTTGAAGTGCACGATGCTCTGACTGATCCAGTTGCCATCGTCGAGCTTGCACCAGCCGCCGTCCGAGCACCAGCGCACGCTGACGTTCGTGCCGTAGGGAAGCGCATAGACGACCGGGAAGCCGGTGCCCTGGCCGGCGCGCACGTTGGCGCTGGGATTGCCGGTCGTGGTGCCCTGGTGCGACCAGTAGGCCTTGTACGGACCGGGCGGCGGGGGCGGAGGCGGCGGAGCGTAGGCCGCCGGCGGCGGCACCGAGCCGTACATGCAGTTGTTATAGGCGTCGTTGTAGATGCGCTGCTGCTTGTCGCTCGAGATTGCGACGCCTGCGATGGCGCCCGCGCCGCAGCCACCGATGACGGCAGCGCCCTTGCCGTGGCTGAGGACCTGGCCGAGCAGGGCACCGGCACCACAGCCGACCAGCGCGCTGCCGGCCGGATGGGTGTACTGGTCGACGGCCCGCTGCGCCACGCGCTGGCAGTAAGCCGGCGAATTCGCCAGGGCGCCGGTTGCGATCGTGGCCAGCGAGGTGGCCAGGACCACAGTGCCTAAAATTGTCTTCATTGCCGAACTCCCGCGATAAATTTCTGGGCGGTTGCGCCCGACTACGCGCTCGTGATGCGCTCGGTCAGATGTACGAAAGCTGAACAGCCGGCCCGTCGCCGGCTCCGTGGCAAACGATATATGACCGCACTGCGCCTGGAAATGTGACGCCGATCATAACCCTGCCGTCCCGCCGCAACGGTGGCCGTGGTTCATTCGTCGCGGTAGACGCGCTCCCGACGCTCGTGGCGCTCCTGCGCCTCGATCGAAAGCGTCGCGATCGGCCGCGCATCCAGCCGCTTCAGGCTGATCGGCTCGCCGGTTTCCTCGCAGTAGCCATAGGTCCCATCGTCGATCCGCTGCAACGCGGCATCGATCTTGGCGATCAGCTTGCGCTGCCGGTCGCGGGCGCGCAGTTCGATGGCACGATCGGTCTCGGACGAGGCCCGGTCGGCGAGATCGGAGTGATTGGCATTCTCGTCCTGCAGGTGCTGGAGCGTCTCGCGTGCCTCGCGCAGTATCTCTTCCTTCCAGGACAACAGCTTCGTGCGGAAGTACTCACGCTGCCGCTCGTTCATGAACGGCTCCTTTTCCGAGGGCCGGTATTCCTGAAGACGCGCGTGAGGCATGCCTCATTCCTTGGCTCAAGCTTCGAAACGGCGCGGAATATAGCGATGCCACCCTGCGCGGACAATAAGCCCGGCGCGGGCGAATCGCCGGTGCTTAACAGGCTGCAACTATTGGAGAATTCGCCTCGGCTCAGCCGGAGCGCTAAGGCCGTTTGACATTCAGTTGACCGAGCAGGCGGGCCATCTCCTGCTCGAGATCGCTGATCTTGGTCATGGCCGGATCGTCGTCCGGTGCCGAAGGAACTGACGCTGCCGCCGGAGGCTCGGTGGGGACCACGCGCAGGTCCCGGCCGTAGGGCGGCGGCGCGGCGGAGGTCACCGGCGTCGGCACCGGAGCCTCATGCCGGACCTCGCCGATCGGTTCGGCCAAAGGGCGTGCGTCGACCGTGCCGCTCGCCCGCAGGTCGGTGCGGTAAATGGGGGCGGCGCGCTCGGCCGCGGCAACCAGCCGCCCGAGATTGCCGGCCGTCGTTTCCTGGGGAGCCGCGCGCATCTCCGGCGAAGGCTCCGCGGGCGTTCCCGGAGCCGGAGCGCCGCCGATGCCGCTCTGCATCAGTTCCTGCACGACCGGCGACTCGCCGGGAGCGGCAGGGGGTGAGGCAGCGGCCCGCGCGGCCTGGCGGGTTCGCGTGCGCTGGATCGCTGTTTCGACGACCACATCCGACGGGCCGCCGATCAGGATGAGATGCTCGACGTTGTCCCGCCGCACGAGGAGAAGCCGGCGGCGCCGGTCGACCGTCAGTGCATCGACCACCGCCAACCGCGGCACGCGACCGCGGCCTATGCCGCCGAGGCCGATCGCAGAATAGCGCCGCACCAGCCAATAGACCAACGCCGTCAGGATCAGGATGACGACGATGGTGATGGCAATCTTCAGGATCAAATAGCCCCAGTCGCCCATGGGCCTCCGTGCCCCGTCCCGTGTCCGGCACTCTTTACCCGCGCCGAGAATGGGGCCGAATCGGCCCGCGAGGCAACCTTCGGCATTGGTGCGACGTCGCGCAAGCCGGGAACCGATGCCGGCGCTGGCGAATGACGGAGATAGGGGCGATCCGGTGCGTTGAATTCCGATGCTTTCGCCGTCATTCTCCAACGCCGATGCTTCGATCTGATTCTTGTTGCGCGGCTGACCCGCTGGGGCGGGGTTGAGGCTGATTGCCATGAGCGACCGCGCCACTCCGTCCATCGGCAAACAGTCGACTGCCCGTCGCGAGACGCCGCTCACCGGCATCGGACGTCTAATCGTCATCGCCTGCGCGCTGGTGGGTGTGTCGATCGGGTTCAGCATCATTTCGCCGGATCGGGGGCAGCCGTTCGTTCTTGGCCTGCTCGCCATCCTTGCCGTGCTGGGCGTCGTTGCCCTGCTCGCCGGAGCGGCCGGGCTCGCCCGGATCGGCGGTGGCGTGAAGGACGAGAAGATCGGCAAGGCCCTCGCCGACGCGATGGAGGAGGGCATCGTTGTCACTGACCGCGACGGGCGGATCATCTACACCAATCGCGCCTACGTCGCGCTGACCGGCGCCCGCAAGGCGCGCGATATCCCGTCGGTCGAGAAGGCATTCTCGGGCAACACCGAGGCGGCCGAGGCGATCTACCGTCTGGCGCAGTTGCTGAGAGAGGGACAGCCCGGCTCTGAAGAAGTGCGCATGGCGGGCGCCATCGGAGAGCCGGCCGGCGGAGACGCGCGATGGTACCGGATTTCGGCGCGGCCCATCGCCTTCGCCGAACGCGAGGGGGCGGCTGCCTGGCGGGTGGCCGATATCTCCGAGGAGCGTTCGCGCCAGGAGGCCGTCTTCCAGGAATTGCAGTATGCGATCGACTATCTCGATCACGCGCCGGCCGGTTTCCTGTCGGCCGAGCCGGACGGCCGCATCGTTTACATGAACGCGACGCTCGCCGAGTGGCTGGGCGTCGATCTCACACGTTTCGAGCCGGGCGGACTCTCCCTCGGAGACATCGTGCGCGGCGAATCGATTGCGCTGATGTCGTCGCCGACCGAGCTCGAGGCCCGCAACCGCACGGCGATCATCGATCTCGACCTGACCAGGCGGAACGGCCAGAGCCTGCCTGTGCGGCTCTTGCATCGCGTGCCGGTCACGGCCGACGGTGCGCCGGGTGCGACCCGCACGCTGTTGCTCAATCGCAGCCCCGGCGAAGAGACCTCCGAGGCGTTGCGCTCGGCGGAGGTGCGGTTCGCGCGCTTCTTCAACAACACGCCAATCGCCATTGCCGCGCTCGACGCCGAGGGCAGGATCGGCCGCACCAACGCCTCGTTCCTCAAGCTGTTCGGGCAGGCGATTATGGGCGGATCGACCCGCAAGCTCGTCGATCTCGTCCGCCAGACCGATCGCAGCAGCCTGGAGCATGCCCTGCGGAACGCGGCCAGCGGTGAGCTGGGCGGTGTGCAATTCATCGACGCGGTCATCAGCGGCGAGGGCGAGCGAACCGCCCGCTTCTTCATCAACCCGGTTGCCGACGGCGGCGGCGGCGAGGCGATCATCGTCAATGCGCTCGACATTACCGAACAGCGCACGCTCGAAAATCAGGTCCGCCAGCAGCAGAAGATGGAATCCGTCGGCCAGCTCGCCGGCGGCATCGCGCACGACTTCAACAACGTGCTGACCGCGATCATCGGCTTTTCCGATTTGCTGCTCGCCAATCACCGGCCGAGCGATCCGTCCTTCCAGGACATCATGAACATCAAGCAGAACGACAATCGCGCCGCCGGTCTCGTCCGGCAGTTGCTGGCGTTCTCGCGCCGCCAGACCCTGCGGCCGCAGGTGCTGATGCTGCGCGACACGCTGTCGGACCTCTCGATCCTGCTCGAGCGCCTGCTGGGCGAGAAGGTCAAGCTCCAGCTCGTTCACGGCCGCGACCTGTGGCCGATCAAGTTCGACCTGAACCAGTTCGAGCAGGTCGTCATCAATCTTGCGGTGAACGGGCGCGACGCGATGCCGGGCGGCGGCACCATGACCATCCGCACGCGCAATCTCGCGCCCGGCGACGTGGCGCAGTTCGGCTACAAGCCGCTGCCCGCCGCCGAATACGTGCTGATCGAGGTCGAGGACACCGGAACGGGCATGCCGCCGGAAATCCAGGCCAAGATCTTCGATCCGTTCTTCTCTACCAAGGAAGTCGGGAAGGGGACCGGGCTCGGCCTCTCGACGGTCTTCGTCATCGTCAAGCAGACCGGCGCGCACATCTATTTCGACAGCGTCGTCGGCAAGGGCACCACGTTCCGGATCTTCGTGCCCCGCTACATTCCGCGCGAAGGCGAGATCACCGCCCAGACGGAGGCGCAGGTCGAGATCGCCGA
>CAYOUO010000221.1:0-5861 GCA_964407155.1 uncultured Hyphomicrobiales bacterium
GTTGTCGACTTGCCCACACCGCCCTTGCCGGAGGCCACCGCCACGATCGCAGCGACGCCGGGCACATCCGCCTTCCGCGACTGCGCGGGCGGAGCCGCATGACGATGCGGAGCGGCCTGAGGCGGCACCTGCCGCGGCGGCGGGGCTGATGACGCGCCACCGGGCCCCGCCTTCTTCTCCGCAGTGAGCACGACCATCGCACCGGCGACGCCGGGCAGCGTCGCCACCGCGGTTTCGGCGGCGCTGCGCATCGGCTCGTAGGCCGCGGCGCGCTCTGCCGGGACCGTGATCGAAAACATCACCCGCTTGTTGGCAATGACGATGTCCGACACCATTCCCCGGCGGACGATATCGCGGTCGTCATCCGGCCCGCGAATGGAACGCAGTCGATCGAGCACGGCTTCCTTGTCGACGTCCGGCATATCTCTCAGGCCTTGAAGGATCTGGCCGCCCCGACCGGGCGGCAGAGCCGCATGCAGCATATCATTGTCGCCGGCGCAACGTCGAAAGCGGCCGCCGGCGGCATCGAATTCCCGGTACGGTTGCCAGTCCCTGGCGATGGTGGAAAGATGGTCCATCGCTTGCTTCCGGCCTGGCCGGCCGGATTTTCAGTTCCGTAAATCAGATTCAGGGGACATCCATGTATTTCGTTACGCGTTTGACCGTTGCGGCGCTTGCTCTCGCCGCTGCAACCGGCCTGGCACAGGCCAAGGACTGGAAGGAAATCCGCGTCGGCACCGACGCCACCTACGCACCGTTCGAGTCGCAGGACGCTGGCGGCAATATCGTCGGCTTCGACATCGACATCATGAACGCGGTCTGCGCCGACATCGGCGCCAAGTGCACCTACGTCAACCAGGACTTCGACGGCATCATCCCGGCGCTGCAGGCCGGCAAGTTCGACGTCATCGTCTCGTCGCTCTCCATCACGCCCGAGCGCCAGCAGATCATCGATTTCACCGACAAGTACTACAACGCGCCGTCGGCGATCGTGGTTGCCAAGGACAGCGACATCAAGGGCGCCACCAAGCAGGACCTCGCCGGCAAGACCGTCGGTGTGCAGTCGTCCACGACGTTCTCCAACTACGTCGAGAAGGTGCTCACGGACTCGCAGGAGAAGACCTATCCCAAGCTGCCCGACGCGGAACTCGACCTCGCCGCGGGCCGTGTCGACGCCATCAACGACGACATCGTCGTGCTCACTGACTGGCTGAAGTCGTCAGACGGCGCCTGCTGCAAGATCGCCGGCACCATCAAGCCGATCCCGGAAATTCACGGACCGGGCGAGGCGTTTGGCGTCCGCAAGGAGGATGGCGATCTGAAGGCGCTGCTCAACAAGGGCATCGCCGACATCCTGGCGAACGGCACCTACAAGACGATCAACGACAAGTACTTCACCTTCAACGCCTACGGCGACTAGGATCGCATTGCGCGCCGGCCGGGGCGAAAGCTCCGGCTGACACGCCGGAGGCCGGGCGCGGTTATCGCGCCCGGGTTTTGAAACAGGGGCGCAGTGGGGAACCTTTTCTCCCTTCTCGGTTACGGAGCAAACGGCTGGGGCGACGAGTTGCTGGCCGGCACGCTCATCACCGTCAGCCTGTCGCTCGCCATCCTTCCGGTCGGACTCGCCGCCGGTTTTTTCATCGCGCTCGGCAAGCAATCCCGTGACCCGCTCGTGCGCGCCGCGGCGCAGATTTACACCACGATATTCCGCGGCGTGCCGGAGCTGTTGACGCTCTTTCTAGTCTACTATGGCGCACAATATGGCCTGAACGCGCTGGCCAGGCTCATCGGCTGGCCCATCGAAATCAGCCCGTTCCTCGCGGGAATGGTTGCGCTCGGCCTCGTCCTTTCCAGTTACGCCGGCGAAGTATTCCTGTCCGCGTTCCGCGGCATTCCCGGCGGGCAATATGAGGCCGCGACCGCGCTTGGCCTGCGGCGCGGACAGACGATTCGTCTGGTCATCTTCCCGCAGCTCATCCGGTTGGCGCTTCCCGGCCTTTCCAATCTCTGGCTGAACGTGATGAAGGATACCGCGCTGGTCTCGGTCATCTCGCTGAACGACCTGCTGCGCGAGACGAGCGTGGCGGTGGCCGCGACCAAACAGCCGTTCTTCTTCTACACGGTCGCGTGCTTCATCTATCTGGTGCTGTCGATCGCGGCATCGTTTGGCGTATGGCGCGTCTACGTATGGTCGTCGCGCGGGCTGAGCCCCCGATGACGGCGGTCGGCGCGATCAGTGCCCCTCCTGCGCGCCACAGCCGCAGCGACATCACTCGCACCGGCGTCGTGCTGATGGCGCTGTGGGCGGTCGCCGCCGTCGGCATCGTCTACGCCATCAGCCGGGCGCTCAACGCCGAACACCTCGCGCAATATGGCGGGCGCATCGCCGGTGGCTTCCTGCTGACGATCCGGCTGGTGGTCAGCTCGGTTCTCATCGGCGCGGTCATATCGATCCCGGTGGCGGCGGGACGGCTCTCGCAAAACCGCATCCTCGGCGGGCTCGCCTACGCCTATTCCTATTTCTTCCGCGGCACGCCGCTGATCGCCCAGCTGTTCCTCATCTACTACGGCGCCGGCGAGTTCGTCGGCTTCTTCAAGGCTGTCGGCCTGTGGTGGTTTTTTCGCGATGCGACCAACTGCGCGATCCTGTCGTTCGCCATCAATACGGCGGCGTATCAGTCGGAGATTCTGGCCGGCGCGATCCGCAACGTGCCGCGCGGACAGCGCGAGGCGGCCGCCGCTCTCGGTCTCCACCGCGTCGTCGTGCTGTGGCGCATCGTCATGCCGCAGGCGCTGATCACCGCGCTCAGGCCCTACGGCAACGAGGTCGTGCTGATGGTGAAGGCGTCGGCAATCGCCAGCATCGTGACCGTGCTCGACCTGATGGGCCAAACGCGCCTCATCTTCTCCAAGACCTACGATCTCTCGTTCTATCTGCTCGCTGCCGTTTTTTATCTCGTGCTGGTCGAGGTGCTCGGCCGCACCGTCAACGGCATCGAACGCCGCATCACCCGCCACATCCGGCGTGCCTGACGGCTTGCACCCGCCAGCACTTTCCGCTTTGTCATCTCTCACCCGCAGCAGGAACTTCGCATCGCCATGGCAAAGGTTGCTTTCATCGGTCTCGGCGTCATGGGCTACCCGATGGCCGGACACCTCAGGCAGCGGGGTGGTCACGACGTCACTGTCTATAACCGCACGACCGCCCGCGCGCAGAAGTGGACCGCTGAGCACGGCGGCACCAGCGCACCGACACCGAAGGCCGCTGCAACCGGGGCCGATTTCATCTTCACCTGCGTCGGCAACGACGACGACCTGCGTTCCGTCGTGCTCGGCGAAGCCGGCGCGCTAGCCGGCATGAAGGCGGGCGCGATCCTGATCGACAACACCACGGCGTCGGCAAACGTCGCGCGCGAGATCGCCTCCGCTGCGGCCGCCCGGGGTGCCGGGTTCCTCGACGCGCCGGTCTCCGGTGGGCAGGCCGGCGCCGAGAACGGCCAGCTTACGGTGATGGTTGGCGGCGACGAAGCGACGTTCGCCAGGGCGAGGCCTGTGATCGACACCTACGCGAAAATGGTAGGGCTGATGGGGCCGGTCGGCGCCGGCCAACTGACCAAGATGGTCAACCAGATCTGCATCGCCGGCGTGGTGGAAGGGCTTTCCGAGGGCATTCACTTCGCCAAGCGTGCCGGGCTCGACGTGGAGAAGGTCATCGGCGTGATCGCCAAGGGAGCCGCGCAATCGTGGCAGATGGAGAACCGCTACAAGACCATGGATGCCGGCAAGTTCGACTTCGGTTTCGCGGTCGACTGGATGCGCAAGGATCTGGGGATCGCGCTCGCCGAGGCGCGCGACAACGGCGCTCGCTTGCCGGTGGCCGCACTCGTCGACCAGTTTTACGCCGACGTGCAGCAGCTCGGCGGCCGCCGCTGGGATACATCCAGTCTGATCGCGCGCTTCGAGAAGCCCTGAGCGGGCTCAACGCGAGCTTAGTGCAGCACCGTCAGGCGACGGTCTTCGCCCGTTCTTTCTCGATCGCGATGTAGCTGAGCGGAACGGCGGTCGTGTATTTGATCTGCTCCATCGCGAACGTCGTCGAGACGTCGGAGATGTCGATCTTCGCAATCAGCCGCTTGTAGAAGGCGTCGAAGGCCTCGATGTCGGGCACCACGACGCGCAGCAGGTAGTCGACCTGGCCGGCCATCCGGTAGAACTCGACGACCTCGGGCATCTCCTGGATCACCTCGGCGAAGCGGCGGAGCCACTCCTCATTGTGCTGGTTGGTGGTGATCGCGACGAAGGCAGTGACCTTCGTGTTCACCTTGGTCGGATCGAGAATAGCGACGCGGCGCGTGATGACGCCGTCTTCCTCCAGCTTCTGGATGCGCCGCCAGCACGGCGTGGTCGAAAGCCCGACGCGGCGGCCGATTTCCGCCACCGGGACGGTCGCGTCCTCCTGAAGGATCTGCAGGATCTTGCGGTCGAGACGATCGACCATGGGGCACCTCCGATCGGAGTAAAATATCCTATATCCATGCGAACAGAACGCGGAAAATAGAAATATGTTCCATTCTTGTCAAGAAGCCGCCCGAGGACGGCAAGGCTTTGCGTGTCAGCTGCAACCGTCACGGGCGAGTCGAAAATTAAGGGTTTTCGGTCACGGTTTGGCTCCTGAACCGCCGATCCGGCTCAAAACGCTCCTCCGCCATGGCCATCGAGAAGTCCGCCCAGACCAGCGACAAGACGGCGCAAAGCCGCGAGCGCGCCGACCGGCGGCGCGCGGTACTGCGGGCGGTGCGCGAAACGCGTGAGCGGCTGAGTTCGCCGCGGGGTACCCCGCCGGCCTTCGACTATGAGCTGGCGCTGACATATGCGCGCAATCGCATGGCAGCGAGTTATGCGCTCCTCCTGCTGACCATCGTTCTCGCGACGGCATCGCTGCTGTGGATCGACTGGCGTCTGGCGACGATATGGACGCTGCTCGTGCTCGCCGCCCATCTCGTCATCCTGCTTCTGTGCCGCCGTTTCATCGAGACGCCGATGGCGGAGATTTCGCAGCGCCGATGGCGGCGACGGTTCGCATTGGCCGAGCTCGCCGGCGGACTCGCCTGGTCGCTGCTCTTCGTGCTCCTCCCGCCGTCCGGAGCCGGGCTTGCCTATGTGCAGGTGTTCGAGTTCGCGACGCTGCTGCTCGTGGTCTCCGTCATCACCTCCCTCTCCTCGACGATGCTTCCCGCCGCAATCGCCGGAACGGTGCCGCTTACCGTGGTGCTCAGCCTCGTCTACATCGGCGGCGGCACGCTGCTGCCCGCCGCGCTTGCCGGCATGACGGTCGTGGCGCAGGCGTTCTTCCTGATTCTCTCGACGCGCCTGAACGCCGCGACGCTGGCGATGCTGGAATATCGCGCCGAGAAGGATTTGCTCATCGCGGAGCTGGCGACGGCAAAATCCATCTCCGACGAATCGCGCCGGCGCGCGGAAGAGGCGAACCTCGCCAAGTCGCGCTTCCTCGCCACCATGAGTCACGAGCTGCGCACGCCGCTGAACGCAATCCTCGGCTTCTCCGAAATTATCGAGAAGGAGCTGCTCGGGCCGGTCGGGCATCCGAACTACAAGGTTTACGTCGGCGACATTCATACCAGCGGACAGCACCTGCTCACGCTGATCAACGAGATCCTCGATCTGTCGCGCATCGAGGCCGGCCGCTACGAGCTCAACGAGGAAGCGATCAGCCTCGTCGGCATCGCGTCGGAGTGCCACCGGCTGCTGCAGCTGAAGGCCTCATCCAAGAACATCGCCATCGTCGAGGACTACGCGCGCGGCCTGCCGCAGCTGTGGGCAGACGAGCGCGCCGTGCG
>CAYOUO010000222.1:0-3188 GCA_964407155.1 uncultured Hyphomicrobiales bacterium
CGGCGAAGCCGCGCGCGACGAGGGCGGCAAGCGCGCTCGCGCCAAGGCCGCGGCCCGAGACGATGCCGGCGGCGATCGCCAGCACGTTCTTCACGGCACCGCCGATCTCGACGCCGACGAGATCGGTTTCGGCATAGGGCCGAAAGGTGGCGCTGCCGAGGGCGTGGCAGAGCGCCAGCGCCAGCTCCGCATCGGCGGCGCCCACGGTGACGGCGGTCGGCATGCCGCGGGCGACATCGGCGGCAAAGCTTGGGCCGGACAGCACCGCGGGAAGGGCGGCCGGAGCGACCTCGGCGATGACCTCGGTCATGCGCCGGTCGGTGTCGCGCTCCAGCCCCTTGGCACAAACGACGAGCGGCGTACCCGTGCGGATCGAGGGCGCGGCGGCGGTCGCCACTGCGCGCACCGTCTGCGCCGGAACCGCCAGCAGGACGACATCGGCAGCGGCGGCCTCGGCGATATCGGCGGTAGCGGCAATGGCACGATCGAGCGCGATGCCGGGCAGGCGGGCATCGTTGCGGTGGCGCCGGTTGATGGCCGCGACGATGGCGGGATCGCGGGCGTAGAGCGTGACGTTCCGTCCGGCGCGTACGGCAACCGTGGCGAGAGCCGTGCCCCACGCGCCGCCGCCGATGATGCCGATCTTCTGCATCAGGCCTTGGCCCCCTTGGCGCCGCTGCCGAGCACGGCCGGCGCGCCGCCGTCGAGCGGCCAGCGGGGGCGGGCCGCGACGGTCAGCGGATCGGTCAGGCCGAGCGCCAGCCGCTCGGCTCCGGCCCAGGCGATCATCGCCGCATTGTCGGCGCAGAGACGCAGCGGCGGCGCGACGAGCCGGAAGCCGTGGTTCGTCGCTTCGGCGCGGAGCGCGGACCGGATCGCCTCGTTGGCGGCGACGCCACCGGCGACGACCAGAACGCCCGGTGCGGCGTAGCGGTCGGCGAACATCCGCATGGCGTGACCGGCGCGATTGGACACCACGTCGGTGACGGCCGCCTGGAACGAGGCGCAGAGATCGGCGACGTCCTGGTCGGACAGCGGCGCGACCTCTTCGGCGGCGAGCCGGAGCGCCGTCTTCAGGCCGGAGAAGGAGAAATCGGCGCCCGGGCGATCGATGAGCGGGCGCGGCAGCGGGAAGCGGGCCGGCCTGCCGCGCTTCGCTGCCACTTCCACGGCGGGGCCACCGGGATACCCCAGGCCGAGCAGCTTGGCGGCCTTGTCGAAGGCTTCGCCCAGCGCGTCGTCGATCGTCGACCCGAGGCGGCGGAATTGTCCGACGCCTTCGACGACCACGAACTGGCTGTGCCCTCCGGAAACCAGCAGCAGCAGATAGGGGAAGTCGAGACCGTCGGTGAGGCGGGCAGTGAGGGCATGGCCCTCGAGATGATTGACGGCGACGAGCGGCTTCGCTGCCGCAAAGGCGATGGCCTTCGCAGTGGTGAGACCGACGATCAGCCCGCCGATGAGGCCGGGCCCGGCGGTAGCGGCGACCGCATCGATTTCGGCGAGCGTCACGCCGGCGTCATCGAGTGCCGCCGCGACCAGGCCGTCGAGCGCCTCGACGTGGGCGCGGGCGGCGATCTCAGGGACGACGCCACCAAACGCGGCGTGCTCGCGCACTTGGCTCAGCACGAGATCGGACAGGATGCGGGCGGACCCGTCGGTACGCCGCTCGACAACTGCGGCACCGGTTTCATCGCAGCTCGATTCGATGCCGAGAACGCGCATCGCAGCTCAGCGCCCGGCGGCGTTGGCAGCGCGCACGCTGTCCGCCGCCGTGCGGGCGATGGCAGGAAGGGCGGCAACTGGCAGCGGCATGGAGCTCACGACGGCCTTGCTTGCATGGCAGCGAGCGGCCAATAGACTGGCGCCCGATCCCTGTCTGCCCCCTAGCATCTGGAAGCCAGCCCTTGCAATCCACTGACGACCGTACCGGGGGGCTCCGTATCGGCACGCGCGGCAGTCCGCTGGCGCTCGTGCAGGCCGAGCAGACGCGGCAACTGCTTTCGGCGGCGCTCGACTGGGTGCCGGAGCGCATCGTCGTGGTTCCGATCCGCACGTCGGGAGACCGTATCGCCGACCGGCCGTTGGCCGAAGCCGGCGGCAAGGGGCTCTTCACCAAGGAGATCGACGAGGCGCTCATCGACGGGCGGATCGACATCGGCGTGCACTCGGCGAAGGACCTCGCCACCGCGCTGCCCGATGGGATCACGATCGCGGCGTGCCTGCCGCGCGAGGACGTGCGCGACGCCTTCGTCTCGCCGCACGCGCGGACTCTCATGGAGCTGCCGCGAGGCGCCCGGATCGGAACCTCATCGCTCAGACGACGGGCACTGGCGCTGCGCGCGCGCCCCGACCTCGTCGCGGTCAACCTGCGCGGCAACGTCGGGACGCGGCTGAAGAAGATCGCCGACGGCGTGGCGGACGCGACCGTTGTCGCGGCGGCGGGTTTGAACCGGCTGAAGCTCGAGGGACATGCGGCGAGCCTGCTCGACACTGCGGTGTGGCCGCCGGCGCCGGGACAGGGCGCCATAGCGATCACGGCGCGGAGCGGCGATCGGACGATGCGCGACCGGCTGGCGGCGATCGACGATCGGGCGACGACGCTGGCGCTGGCGTGCGAGCGCGCGTTTCTGGCGGTGCTCGACGGATCGTGCCGGACGCCGATCGCGGGGCTGGCGCGCATCGACGGCGCGCATCTCAGCTTCGCGGGGATGATTGTGAAGCTCGACGGCAGCGAAGCGCACACGACCATGCGCGAGGGCGTGGCGAGCGAGGCAGCGCAGATCGGTGCGGATGCCGGCAGGGAGCTCGCAGCCCGCGGCGGTCCCGATTTCTTCGCTGGCAGCTGAGGTGCACGATGCTGCTCCTGGTGACACGGCCGCTGCCCGATGCCGAGGACACGGCAAAGCGGCTGCGCGGCCTCGGTCACGCGGTGCTCGTGCAGCCGTTCCTGCGCATCGTGTTCGCACCGCCGCCGCGCGATCTTGCCGAGCCGGCGGCGCTCATCGTCACCAGCCGCAATGCGCTGAGGGCGGTGCAGACCTGGCCGCAGGCGGTGCGCTGGCGCGGCAGGCCGCTCTTCGTCGTGGGCAAGGCGACGGCGCGCGAGGCTGGCGCCCTCGGATTCACGGACGTGCGCGTCGGCGGGGGCGATGCGGCGGTGCTGGCGGAAACCATTGAGAACGATC
>CAYOUO010000223.1:0-7663 GCA_964407155.1 uncultured Hyphomicrobiales bacterium
TCTGCCGGCGTGGAACTATCCCTACATGACGGCGCTGAATGCGGTGCTGCCGGCGCTGATCGCCGGCAACACAGTGGTGATGAAGCACGCGACGCAGACCGCGCTGGTGGCGGAGCACTTCGCGGAAAATTTCGCGAAGGCGAACCTGCCGAAGAACGTGTTCCAGGTGCTCACCATGACGCACGAGGACACCGCCAGAGCGATCGGCTCCGGTCTGGTCGATCAGGTCGGTTTCACCGGATCGACGGAGGGCGGACGCAAGATCATGGAGGCCGTCGCGGCGGCGTACAATTTCCCCGCGACCTGCCTCGAGCTCGGCGGCAAGGATCCGGCCTACGTGCGGCCGGACGTCAACCTTCCGTTCGCGGTCGAGAACGTGGTCGACGCGGGATATTTCAACACCGGGCAGGGTTGCTGCGCGATGGAGCGCATCTACGTCCACGCGGCGGTCTACGATAACTTCGTCGACGGCATGAAGGCGGCGATCGAAGGCTACCGGTTGGGCTCGCCGACCGATACCGCCACCAGTCTCGGGCCGATGGTGCGCACCGCCGCAGCCGACGCGGTGCGCGCGCAGGTCGACGAGGCGATCGCGAAGGGCGCGAAGCCGCTGATCGACACCAAACGGTTTCCGGCCGACAAGGCGGGCACGCCCTACCTCGCGCCGCAGCTTCTCACCAACGTCGATCACTCGATGCGCATCATGCGCGACGAGACCTTCGGGCCGGCGCATGGCGTGATGAAGGTGGACTCCGACGAGGAGGCGATCGCGCTGATGAACGATTCGCCGTATGGCCGCACGGCGGCGATCTGGACCGAGGATGTCGAGGCGGCGAAAAGCATCGGCGACCGCATCGAAACCGGCACGGTCTACATGAACCGCGCCGATTATGTCGATCCGGCGCTGGCCTGGGTCGGCGTGAAGCAGTCGGGCCGGGGCGCCAGCCTGTCGCGCGTCGGCTACGAGCACCTGACGCGGCCGAAGAGCTTTCACCTACGCGTCAAGACGAGCTAGGGGGCGCCGCCGTGAGCTATCTCGACAAGGTGCTGCAGCCCGGCGAAACGGTTCTCCACCGCGCCAAGCTGTCGTGGACGATCTACCTGCCGGGGCTCCTCCTCCTCATCATCGCCTTCGCGGCGTACTTCGTCGTCGGCTCGCTGGCGCCGGGTCGCAACTTCTGGCAGCTCGCGGTGCTGGTGGTGATCGGCATACCGGCGCTCTACCTGTTGCTGCGTGCATGGTTCGAACGCTGGATCACGGAGTTCGCGGTCACCAACCTGCGCATCATCGTCAAGCGCGGGTTTATCCGCCGCCACACCATCGAGATGAACATGGACAAGGTCGAGAGCGTCGATGTCGACCAGTCGCTGCTCGGCCGGCTGCTGAACTATGGCGACGTCACGGTGCGCGGTGTGGGCACCGGCCTCGAGCCGATCCACAGCGTGAGCGACCCGCTCACCTTTCGCAGCCGCGTGAATACCCGCTAGCCGGCCGCAACAGAAGAACCGGAACCCGCCATGCTTGACGTCTATCCCTCGCTCACCGCCAACTGGTCGTATCCCACCGCCGTGCGTTTCGGGCCGGGCCGCATCGGGGAGTTGCCGCAAGCGCTCGGCATCGCCGGCATCACGCGGCCGCTGTTCGTCACCGACCCCGGTCTGGTCAACCTGCCGATCGTCGCGAAGACGCTCGACCTGCTGCGCGTCGCGGAGATTCCGGTCGCGGTCTTTTCGCGGGTGGACGGCAACCCGACGCTGAAGAACCTCGACGACGGGGTGGTGGCCTACAAGGAAGGCGGGCACGACGGCGTCGTCGCGTTCGGAGGCGGCTCGGCGATGGACATCGGCAAGCTCGTTGCCTTCCAGGCCGGGCAGACGCGGCCGGTCTTCGATTTCGAGGACCGCGAGGACTGGTGGACGCGCGCCGACGCGAAAGCGATCGCGCCGATCATTGCCGTCCCGACCACTGCGGGCACCGGCTCCGAGGTCGGCCGGGCGGGCGTGATCACCGATCCGGCCGACCATACCAAGAAGATCATCTTCCATCCCCTGATGCTGCCGAAGGCGGTGATCGCCGACCCCGAACTCACCCTCGACCTGCCGGCGAAGATCACGGCATGGACGGGCATGGACGCGCTCTCGCACTGCCTGGAATCGTGGTGCAGCCCGTTTTTCCATCCGCTCGGCGAGGGGATTGCCCTGGAAGGCCTTCGGCTCTGCAAGGAGTGGCTGCCGGTCGCGGTCGAGGACGGCCACAACATCAACGCGCGCGCCTTCATGCTTGCCGCGTCGTCGATGGGCGCGGTCGCTTTCCAGAAGGGCCTCGGCGGGATGCATGCCATGAGCCATCCGGCGTCGAGTCTCCGCGGCACGCACCACGGGCTGACCAACGCGGTGGTGATGCCCTACGTGCTGCTCCGCAACGCGCCGGCGATCAGGGAGCGGCTGGCGGCGCTCGCACGCTATCTCGATCTGCCCGGGCAGAAGGCGGAGAGCGTGATCGACTGGGTGCTGGCGCTGCGCAAGCGGCTCGGTATCCCGCACACGCTGAAGGAGATCGGCTTCGATGCCGACGCCGTGGCGGAGGCCGCGCCGATGGCGGAGCACGATCCTTCGACGGGCGGCAACCCGGTGGCGCTGACGGCAGCGGACTACGAGAAGCTCTACGCCGCGGCCATCGCGGGCACGCTGTAGCTGACGATGCCTGTCGATATCGTCGCCATCGGCGAGCCTCTCTACGAGCTTAACCAGGCGCCGGGCGAATCCATCTTTCGTCCGGGCTTCGGCGGTGACACATCAAACGCCGCCGTGGCGGCGGCGCGGCAGGGTGCAAAGGTCGCCTACGTTACGGCGGTCGGCGCCGACCAGTTCGGCGAGGCCTTCCTCGATCTCTGGAAGGGGGAAGGGATCGACGTCAGCGGCGTGAAGAAGAGTCCCGTCGCGCACACCGGCCTCTACTTCGTCACGCACGGACCCGCCGGTCACGTTTTCTCCTACATGCGCGCCGGCTCGGCAGCGAGCCGCATGACGCCGGAGGACATGCCCGCCGATCTCATTCGCGGGGCAAAGGTCGTGCATGCCTCAGGCATCAGCCAGGCGATCTCGTCGTCGGCCGCGGATGCGGTGTTCGCGGCATTTCGGATCGCGCGCGCCGCGAACGTTACCGTTTCGTTCGATACCAACCTCCGGCTGCGGCTCTGGCCGCTGGAGCGCGCCCGCGCGATGATCCACGCCGCGGCCGGTCTTGCGGATATTCTGCGGCCCTCGCTCGACGACGCCCGGCAACTCACCGGCCTGGACGCGCCCGATCGCATCGTCGATTTCTACCTTGGTCTCGGTCCGCGCATCGTCGCGCTGACCTGCGGCAGCGAGGGCGCGATCGTTGCGACCAGCGAGCGCCGCGAGCGCATGGCGCCACGCCCGGCGAAGCTGGTCGACGCCACCGGCGCGGGCGACATGTTCACCGGCGCCTTTCTCGCCGAGTATCTGCGCACCGGCGATCCCTTCGCGGCCGGGCGATATGCCAACGTCGCCGCGGCTCTGTCGACGGAAGGCTATGGCGCCGTGGTGCCCATGCCGAAGCGCGCGGCGGTGGAGGCAGCGCTGGCGGGCCGCGTGGCGGAGGCCGGCCAGGCGCGCCACTGATCTGCGGGTCAGACCACCGGGATGATCGTCGCGCCGGTCGCGGCAGCCAGCGCCTTCGGGTCGACGGCGAAGACCGCCGAGGGCGTGCCGGCTGCAGCCCATACTGTCCCGAATTGCAACAGGTCTTCGTCCAGCCAGGGAGTAAGCGGTGTCGCGTGGCCGAGCGGCGGAATCCCGCCGATGGCGAAACCCGTGGCGGCGCGCACGAAATCGGCGTCCGGCCGCACGATCTCCTCGCCGAGCGTGGCGGCCATCGCTTTTTCGTTGACGCGGTTCCCGCCCGAGACCAGCAGCAGATATGGCCGGCCGGAAGCTTTTCCCTTGAAAATCAGCGATTTGACGATCTGGGCGACGTCGCAACCGCATGCGGCGGCGGCGTCTTCGGCGGTGCGGGTCGAGGCCGGCATGACCTTCACGTCGATGGCCAGTCCGGCGGCCCGTGCCGCATTCGCGACGCGCTGGACGGCGTCGGGCAATTCATTCACCACGTTCGCTCCTGACGGTCGTTGGCCTGCAGTTTCCGCTCACGGAAACCCGCCGATTTTGGTAACAATTGATTAACTGTGCGAGGGTGCGCGCGGAGTTTTAAGAGCGTTGAGCGATACCACCGATAATCGCGGCGACAAGGTGCGCAGCCTGCGCGACGCGATCCGCGAAGTCCGGACCGCGGAGGCGGAGCGCTCCGACGTCGTCGTCGAGCTGCGCGATGCCGAACGCGCGCGGCTGGAGATGCTAGCCGAGGAACTGCGCTCCGTCTTCAACGAAGTGCCGGCCGAGGACGAGCAGTTCATCTTCACGGTGGCTGCCGGGACGCCGCCGCGGCTGTGGATCGACATGACTTCGTTCGTGGTGCTGGCGCGCGACCGCCGCACCTACCGCTTCCTCAAGGACACGCGCCTCGGCCGGACCGTCATCCAGGAGACGGCCAAGCTCGAGGACATGGCCGACACCATCACGCACTACGTTGCCGAGCGGATCGTCGAGCGCGAGCGGGCGATGGAGGGCGACTGGCTGATGAAGCGCGTGATGCGCGGCGAGGCGAGCCGCCGCGGTGACGCGATGCGGCGCGACGAGTTCCGCCGCGCCGAGGCGCGCGAAGCGTTGGCCGAGGCGGCCGAAGTCGCGGCTCCTCGCCGCAAAATCGACGAGCGGACGCTGGGCTGGATCGTCGCCGCCTTTCTCGGCGGCATCCTGATCGGCGTCGCCGTGCTGTTCGGCTACGCCTGGATCGCGGTCGGCTGATCTTCCAAGTTCAGGAAAGCGCGCGTTCGGACCGCGTGGCGATGGTGCCGTCGCCCACCAGGCCGCGCTCGGTCATCGCGATGGTGTAGGGCGGCTTCGTGCCTTCGATGCGGAAGAGATTGTAGGCCGCGCCCGGATTGCTGCGATGGGGAAGAGCGGCGGCCGCGGCTGCGCCGACCGCCGGCACCTGCTGTCCGTTCGGGCCCTCGATGAAGCGCACGCTGGTGCGGTGGTTGTGTCCGTGCAGGACGAGCTCCGCGCCGTTTCTGGCGATGGCGGCGCGCACGCGGCTGGCGCCGATCAGCCGGCGCGTGCGCAGCGTATCGCCTTTGCCGACCGGATGATGGATGAGCACGATGCGGCAGAGGCCCTCGCGCCCCGTCTCCGCCAGCGCCTCGGCGAGCGCATCCGCCTGCGCCTGGCTGACGTGGCCGGTCGCCATCAGGGGCAACGTCGGGATCGCGGTCGACATGCCGATGAGCGCAAGCGGACCGCGGCGGCGGATGAACGGAAAGGCCATCGTCTCGTTCGGGTGGTCGCCGTTGGCGAACGGCAGCCACTTGGTGCTGAAATGCGCGACGGCGCTCGCCACGTAGGCGTCGTGGTTGCCGGGCACGACGGTGACGTCGTGCGGATCGCCGAGCGTGTGCAGCCACTGCAGCGCGGTGTCGAACTCCTGCGGCAGGCCGATGTTGACGAGATCGCCGGTGACGGCGATGTGGTCGGGCTTCGCCGCGAGCATGTCGGCGGCCAATGCGCCGAGCACCGTCTCATCGAACGCGTGGAGGCGGTGATTGCGCCAGTTGAAATAGCCGAACGCGCGTTTGGAGATCAGCTGCCTGAGCCGCACCGGCGGCAATGGGCCGAGGTGCGGGTCGGAAATCTGGGCGAGCAGCGGCATCGCCGGGAGTTACCCGACGACTGCGACACCGTAAAGGCGCGAAAGCGCGGGCCAGGTCCGACTAGCGGCCGAGATGGGCGATGAGGATGCCGGCAATGCGGCCTTCGCCTGGATTTGCCGCGGCCTTGGCGAATTCGGCCCACAGTCGGCGAAAGGCACCGCCCCGGATGAAGATGCGCGAGAACATGATCGACCTTTATGTTTGATGCCGCCGGGATAGCGATTTCCCGGCGTGCCCGGCAGAGCCTGCGGCGCGGGTCTCGCCTGCAGGCCGCGCATGCCGCAGGCTGCATCGGTCAATGTATTGATTCTTATCGGCTTTTTGCCTCTCACCTTGCCTTTACCGTGCCCTCTGAAAGGTTCTGAGACGGATGCTCGCTGATGCCGCCAGCCGTGAAGGATGGGTTCAGGCAGCTTTCAGGCGGCCGCGGCCATGCGGCGAATGGAAATCGAGCGTCGGGCCGATCGGTATGATGCCGAATGGATTGATGTGGCGGTGGCTCAGGTAATAGTGCCGCCGGATCGCATCGAGATTGACGGTCTCGGCGACTCCCGGCACCTGGTAAAGCTCGCGCAGGTAACCGGAGAGATTGGGATAGTCGGCTATCCGCCTGAGGTTGCACTTGAAGTGCGTGAAATAGACCGCGTCGAAGCGCACCAGCGTGGTGAACAGCCGCCAGTCGGCCTCGGTGAGATGACCGCCCATCAGATAGCGATGCTCGGAGAGGCGGTCGTCCAGGACATCGAGCATGTCGAACAGCGCGGTGACCGCCTGGTTGTACGCCTCCTGTGAGGTCGCGAAGCCCGCCTTGTAGACGCCGTTGTTGACGTTGTCGTAGACGGCCGCGTTCAGCGCATCGATCTCGTGCCGCAGCGCATGGGGGTAAAAATCCACGGAGGTATCGGCGCCGGCCTTGTCGAAGGCGGAATTGAACATGCGGATGATTTCCGACGATTCGTTGTTCACGATCGTTCCGGTCTTCTTGTCGAACAGAACCGGCACGGTGACGCGGCCAGTGAAATCCGGGACCGCCGCGGTATAGACGTCGCGCAGGAATTTGTGGTGGCCGATGTGGTCGGGCAGCGCTTCGCTGAAGGTCCAGCCGTCGTCGAGCATCAGCGGCTCGACGGCGGAGACCGAGATGATTTTCTCCAGCTTTTTCAGTTTGCGGAAGATCAGCGTGCGGTGCGCCCACGGGCAGGCCAGCGAGACATAGAGATGATAGCGATCGGGCTCGGCCTTGTAGCCGCCGCTGCCGGAAGGACCGGGCGCGCCGTCCGGCGTAACCCAGCTTCTCAGTGTGGTGGGAAGGCGTCGAAAGGCGCCGTCAGCACTCGCCCAATCGGCCGGCACCCATTTCCCATCGACCAGCTTGCCCGTCGCCATGCCTGCGCTCTTTGATTTCAATGCTCTGTTGCTGCCGCCTCTTATCTAGTCCGTTTCAACGCGCGAGAAAGAGCCGCCGCGTCGCATCTGGACCTCGGCCCGCGCGCCGTGTTAGGCGGTCCCGTCATGGCAAGCCTTTCCCTGCGACGACGAACCGGTGCTCGCGGCCTTTCGGCCGCCGCCGTTTATCGTCCGGTCGCTGCCCGCTCCGCCTGCTGAGGCGCCATCCGCGGGCCGGATCCGGTAGTTTTCTCCGCCAGATTGCAGGGCACGCCGCCAATGTCTTCCCCGTTTTCCTTCCGGCTTGAACAGCCGGACGATGCCGCCACGATCGAAAAGCTGCACGCCGAGCTCTTCGGCCCGGAACGGCGCAAGCGCGCCGCCTACGTTCTGCGCGATGGCGTGGCGCCGGATGCGCGACTCTGTTTCGTCGCGGTGCGCGATGGCGAGCTTGCCGCATCCGTTCGCATGACGCCGATCACCATCGG
>CAYOUO010000224.1:0-9455 GCA_964407155.1 uncultured Hyphomicrobiales bacterium
GCGAGCTTGCCGCATCCGTTCGCATGACGCCGATCACCATCGGACGCCGGCCGGCACTGCTGCGCGGCCCTCTCGTCGTCGATCCGCGCTGGAAGGGTCAGGGCGCCGGCCGCGCGCTCGTGCGGCTTGCGCTCGGCGAAGCGGCGAAGCAGGGCCACCGGCTGGTGATGCTGGTGGGCGACCTGCCGTACTACGGCCCGCTCGGCTTCGAGTTTCTCGGCCGCGATGTCATCACGCTGCCGGCGTGGGTCGACCCCGACCGCGTGCTGGTGGCGGGACTTGTGCCCGGCGCACTGCATGGTATCGGCGGTGCGGCAGAAAGCGTGCGCGTCCGCGCGAAAGTCTGAGCGGTCAGATCTCGAGCAGGAGCTGCTGCTCGCGCACCGGGGCGAAGCTTTGCCGGTGGTGCGGGCAGGGGCCGTGCTCGCGCAGCGCCGCGAAATGCTCGGGCGTCGAGTAGCCCATGTGGCGCTCGAAGCCGTAGACCGGATAAGCCTGCCCCAGCCGCTGCATGAGACGGTCGCGCGTGACCTTGGCGACGATCGAGGCCGCGGCAATCGATACCGACAGAGCGTCGCCATCGACGATCGCTTCGGCCTCACAGGGCAGCTCGGGCGGCAGCATGTTGCCGTCGACGAGCACGTGATCCGGCCGGCAGGAAAGACCCGCGACGGCGCGGCTCATCGCCCACAGCGATGCGCGCAGGATGTTCATGCGGTCGATGCGCTCGCGGCTGGCGACCGCGACCGAGACGGTCGCCCGCTTGAGGATCAGGGCATAGAGCCGCTCGCGCTCCGTCGGCTGCACGCGCTTGGAATCGTCGAGGCCCTTCGGAAAGCGGCGATCATGAAAGACGACGGCCGCGGTCACGACCGGACCGGCCAGCGGCCCGCGGCCGGCCTCGTCGACGCCGGCGATCAGCACCGCACCGCGCCGCCGGGCCTTCCTCTCGAAGCGGTCGGTGGGCGGACCGGGCTGGACGACGGGCGAATCGGACACGCGCGGCATGTCCGCGACGTTGGCGGGTTCGGGTCTCTCCGGCAAGGTGTCAGTCCCGCCGCGCGAGGAGGCCGGCGCCGCCTTCCACAATCGCGTGCACGCCGAAGCCGATGAAGATCAGGCCCGAGATGCGGGCGACCCAGACGTCGTGGCGCCGATAGAGCCGGCGCACAATGCCGGCGCCGACGAAGCCGACCACGACGACGTCGGCGACGATGAAGCCGACGCAGGCGGCGGCGAGCAGCATCGGGAACGACGACCAGGTCAGCTTGTCGGAAACGCCCGAGAGCAGCGCGGTGAACATCGCCAGCGATACCGGATAGCCCTTCGGGTTGGTGAGGCCGAACGTAAGGCCGCGCAGGACCGGGCGCCTGGGCTGTGCGGCGATTTCGCCGGCATCGTTCCGCCGCGCGCGGAGCGCGCCGATGCCCAGCCAGCAGAGGTAGACGCCGCAGACGAGGCCAAGCACGTCGAACACCGTGTGGCCGAGCGTGTGGGCGCCGATGATGGCGACGAGAGCGAGCGATGCCCACAGGATGTCGCCGGCGAAATGGCCGAGGAGAAATCCTGCGCCGGCGCGGCGGCCGCGGCTCGCACCGATGCCAAGCAGGGCAAGGAACGCGGGGCCCGGAATGAGCGTGTAGGTCGCGCCCGCGACCGTTGCCGAAAGGAGAACCGTTGGCGTCAAGGAACCTGACCGAGCGAAGGTGCCCGCTCCATATCGCACGCCGCTGCGCGGCTGCGAAGAGCGGAAACCGCGATCAGGCGGCGGTGCGGCCGAACAGGTCGAGCTGGTCGCCCGGCGCCGGCGGCGGGGTGAACAGATCGGTGCGCAGCGGACGCCGCTCCAGATTCATGCCGAGCTTCCTGGTGGCGATCTCGAAGCGGCGGCCGATCTGCACGGCGTAAGGTCCGTTGCCGCGCATGCGCTCGCCCCATTTGGCGTCGTAGTCCTTGCCGCCGCGCATCGAGCGGATGACCGACATGACGTGTTTGGCGCGATCCGGATACTCGCGCGCGAGAAATTCCTTGAACACCTCTTTCACCTCGAGCGGCAGGCGCAGCAGGACATATCCCGCCCCCTTCACGCCGGCGGCCGCTGCGACCTCGAGGATGTGCTCGATCTCGCTTTCGTTCATCGCCGGAATCACGGGCGCGACCATGACCGTGGTCGGCACGCCGGCGGCCGAGAGCAGCCGCAGCGCCTCGATGCGCTTCTCCGGTGTCGCGGCGCGCGGCTCCATGGCGCGCGCGAGCCGGCGATCGAGCGTCGTGACCGACAGCGCGACCCTGGCCAGCCCGCGTTCCGCCATGCGCGCGAGAATATCGATGTCGCGCACGACCAGCGCCGACTTGGTGACGATGCCGACCGGATGGCTGGTGCGGTCGAGCACCTCCAGCACCTCGCGCATGATGCGATAGCGCCGCTCGATAGGCTGGTAGGGATCGGTGTTGGTTCCGATCGCGATCGTCCGGCACGCGTACCCGGGCTTCGCCAACTCCTTCTCGAGCAGGCGCGCCGCGGCTGGCTTGGCGAACAGCTTGGTCTCGAAATCCAGCGCCGGCGACAGCCCCATGTAGGCGTGCGTGGGACGCGCGAAGCAGTAGGCGCAGCCGTGCTCGCAGCCGCGATAGGGATTGATGGAGCGGTCGAAGGAAATATCCGGCGACTCGTTGCGCGTGATGATCTTGCGCGGGGTCTCCTCCTGCACCTCGGTGCGGAGCGGCGGCAGGAGGTCGATCGAGCCCCAGCCGTCATCGGCCGCCTCCCGGGCCAGTGGCTCGAAGCGGCTCGAGCGATTGCTTTCGGCGCCGCGTCCGCGCCGCCGGTCGGCGGCAATTCCCGGCGCCGCGTCCGGCAATGTCTCGGCAATGTCGGGCTCGATGTCTTTGTCCATGAAAATATTCCTAGAGCGTGAATAGGAACAAATCAAGAACAAACCCGTGCGTGCGCTGCAGCATATTTCTGTCGTCAACGGCCGAGCTTCGGCTTATGACGATTTCATGATCACTGCGATCATCCAGACGCGCGACAACGAGGTCGAACTGGCGCACGCGTTGGCCGCGCTGGTGCCGGCGGCAACCGAAGGCGTTGTCAGGCAGGTCATCGTCATCGATCACGGCTCGACCGACGGCACGCGCGTCGTGGCCGACGCCGCCGGATGCGTGCTGCTCGACGCCGCCGACGCCGGAACCGATCCGCTGCGGCGGGCGGTGGAGACGGCGCGGACCGACTGGCTGCTGTTGATGCCGCCGTCGCTCCGGCTCGCGCCGGCGTGGCAGCGCGACGCCCTGGCGTTCATGGATGCGGCGCTGGTCAGGGGAAAAGCGCGCCAGCGGATCGCCACCATCCGCGTAGGGACCGTGACGAGCGGACTGCGCGGCTGGCTGCGCGCGCCGTTCTCGCGCGGCCAAGGCTGGCTGATTGCCCGGAGCGCCTGTCTCGGGCCTAAGCTTCCGCGCCGGCCTTCTTCTTTTTCTTTTGCAGTTTCTCGCTCTTCAGGTGTTCGTCGAGGCGCGGCATGATCTCGACGAAATTGCAGGGCTCCTGCCGGTAGTCGAACTGCCGCACGAGGATGTTGTCCCATGCATCCCGGCAGCCGCCCGACGATCCGGGCAGGCAGAACACGAATTTTCCCTTCGCCAGGCCCGCGGTCGCGCGCGATTGGATCGTCGACGTGCCGATGTTTGCGTAGCTGATCTGGTGAAAGATCGCGGCAAAGCCGTCCATGCGCTTGTCGAAAAGCGGCTCGACCGCGTCCGGCGTCACGTCGCGGCCGGTAAATCCGGTACCGCCCGTCGTCAGGATGACGTCGACCTTCGCGTCCTTCAGCCACCGCTTGACGACCTTGCGGATCTTGTTCGCATCGTCCGTGACGAGGACCCGGTGGGCCAGCACGTGCCCGGCGCCGACAATGCGCTCGGCAAGCAGCGCGCCGGAGCGGTCGTCCTTGAGGGTGCGCGTGTCCGATACCGCAAGGACCGCGAAATGAACGGGCACGAAGGGCTTTTCGCTTGTCGTTTTCATGATCCACATCCTAGCGCGCCGCGCGATGGTTCGGGAGACCCCCTCATGCGGGTATTGTCTGCGCCGCCACAACCCACCAGTCCGGTTTGGCGGTGCTGAGACGCTCGGCCGCCCGTTCGGCGGCGCCGAGATTGATGAAGATGCCGAACGCCGCGGCGCCCGAGCCCGACATGCGGGCAAACATGCAGTCAGGATCGCGCATCAGCGCGCGGGCAGGCGCCGCAGCGGCCCGGGCAACCCGGGCGGCGGGTTCGGCAAGGTCGTTGCGGGCCTGGCGCAGCCAGAAAACCACCTCGAGCAGGGTGAGGAATTTCGCGGGCAGCGGCGGCAGCCCGCTGCGCTCCTCGGCGGGCAACTCGCGGAAGACGTCGGCGGTCGCCACCGGAACGCCCGGATGCGCAAGGACGATGGGCAGCGCCGGCAGGCTACGCACCGGCGTGATGCGCTCGCCGATGCCCGCCGCGACGAGGGGACGCGACGTAACGCACATCGGCACGTCGGCGCCCAGGCGGCGACCGATCTCGGCGAGACGCGCGTCCGACAATCCGGTCTGCCAGGCGCGATTGAGGAGGCGGAGCGCGGCGGCGGCGTCCGCCGATCCGCCGCCAAGCCCGGCAGCGACGGGAATGCGCTTCACCAGTTCGAGATGCTTCGGCTCGAGCTTCGCCTTGCCGGCTGCCCTGGCGAGTTCGGTCGCCGCGCGGATGACGAGATTGTCCTCGGGCCTGGTCGTGTCGCGCAGGACATCGGCGAAGTCGCCCTTTACCGACAGCCGCATGCGGCCTTCGGGCGCCGCGCCGGCAGTCAGCACGTCGCCGTAGTCGGCGAAGACCACGAGACTCTCGAGACTGTGGTAGCCGTCGGTCCGCCGTCCGAGAACGTGAAGCGCGAGGTTCACCTTGGCGAAGGCGAGTTCGCCGGGGGCGCTGCCGAGCGCGGTTTCGATGGCGTGCGTAAATTCTGGCACGGCGTCGTTCCCCAAACGGCGTCGAAGTCGTCACATTCCGGACGACGACTTATAGCTCGCAGGCCGTCCGAGAGCTAAGCCGCCGGCGGGCGGCCGGCTGCACGCGCACCGTCAGGCCAGCCCGGCGCAAAGTTCTCGCTTTTTTCGATCGAGGTGTGGTCGTTGCTGCCCGATACCGGCGGCGCCGGCAGGCCGTGCTTCAGCTTCTCGAGGATTTTCGGCAACAGGTCCTTGTCGGGCGAGGAATCGCGGGCGTAGGTCCACTGAAAGACGGCCTCGCGTTTGCGCCCGACCGCCCAGTAGACGTCGCCGAGGTGGTCGTTGATCGTTGCGTCGCCGCCGGCGAGCTGCACCGCGGTTTCCATCGTCTTCACCGCGTCATCGTAACGGCCGAGCTTGAAGTAGACCCAGCCGAGGCTGTCCACGATGTAGCCATCCGTCGGCTTCAGGCGCACCGCCGTGCGGATGAGCTTCAGGGCGAGATCGAGATTTTCGCCGCGGTCGACCCAGGAATAACCGAGGTAGTTCAGCACCGATGGCTGGTTCGGATAAAGCGCGAGCGCGCGCTTCAGGTCTGCTTCCGCGGCTGCCCAGTCCTTGCTCTGCTCGTAGGCGACGCCGCGATAGTAGAACAGGCGCCATTCCGGCGATGTCGGCGCGCTGGCGGCGGCGCTCTGGTCGGGCGGCGGGCCGGCCTGATCCGTGGCGCCATTGTCGCCGGCGTTCTGGTCGCCCTGGTTGTCGCCCGATTGATCTGCGCCCGACTGGTCGTCCCCGGACTGGTCGTCGCCGGTTACCGCGCCGCTGTCGTCGGTGTCCGCGCTCGGCGCCGCGTCCTCGATCGGCTTCACCATCGCGGCCAGCGCATCGTTGGTCGGAACGTCGACCGAGGCGCCGGTCAGCTTGATCGCGCGCGTATAGATGGTGGCGGCCTCGGCGAAACGCTTCTGCACCCGGTAATTGTTGCCGAGATCGACGGCGGCCTCGACGTCGTTCGGGTTGGCGGCGAGCACGCGCGCGAAGTAGCCCGTCGCGGCACCGGCGCGGTCGAGTTCCTGCAGGCACAGTCCGGTCTGCAGATCCGCGTTGCGGCGCAGGTGGTCCGACGGCGGCACGCGCTTGTAGATCGCGATGGCATCGTCGCAGCGATTGACCGCGGCGTAGACATCGCCGAGCGACATGACGATCAGCGACGATTTGGGTGCGAGATAGGCGGCGAGACGAAGGTAGGCCGCCGGCAGCTCGGGCCCCTGATCGGTGCCGATGGCGGCGCCCAGTCCGTACATGGTCTCGGCGACGCCGGCGCGCGCATCGGCAACAAGCGGCGGCAGCGTCTTGCCCGCCTTGATATCGGCGAGCAGGTAGCGCAGTTCCGGATGAACCGGATGGTCGCCGCCGAGCGCGGTGATCGCCTTCACCGCCTCGTCCTTGAGGCCGGCGCGCGCCATGATGTGCGCATAGGCGACCACGACCCGGAGGGCCGAACTGTCATCGCTGTAAGCTTTGCGGGCGGCGGCCACCGCCGCATCCTTGCGGCCGGCGGCATCGTTGATGAGCGCGGCGTGGAGGTCGGTGAAGACCGGGTACCAGTCGGGACCCTTGAGAGCCGCGATACGCGTCAGCGCATCGTCCACCTTGCCCTGTCCGAACTCGATCCAGGCGCTGGCGAGCCCGGAAGTCAGCTTGGCGAGGTCGGCACTGCCTGCATGGTCGAGCACGGCAAGCGCATCGTCGTTCTTGCCGGAAGCGACGTCCTGAACCGCCAGCGCCAGCCGCGCCGCCGGGTTCGACGGATCGGCCGACGCAATCTTTGCGGCGAGATCGAACGCCGGTGGCAGGTCGCCGGCGGCAATGCTGAGGATCAGCAGCCGCTGCATGAGGGCGGGATTTCCTGGATCGGCGGCCAGCGCCGAGCGGTAGAACGCCACGGCGGCATTGAAATCGTGATCGAGATCGGCACTGCGGCCGGCAAGAAAGCTGCCGGAGTAGGTGGATGGCAGGGCCGCCTTCGCCGCCGGTTTCGTGTCGGCAAAGCCGCCGGCGGTCGTGGCCAGGACCGCGGCGATGGCGAGTGGCAGGCGGAAGGAGTGCGAAAGGGGCATGGCCTCGACTGTCCAGAAATTACTGTCGCCTGCTGAACGAGCAGGATGGCGGCATTGTGTCATCGCTGCAAGCGTTGAGACGGCGCGGCGCTAAGGTTCAGCTAACGCGGGAAATGCAGAAGTCGACGGCTTCCAGCAAGGCGGCCCGGTGCGGCGACTCCGGAAAGGGCGCGAGCGCGTCCCGCGCGACCGCGCCGAAATGGCGCGCCCGCTCCACCGTGTCCTCGATGGCGCGATGAATGCGCATGAGATCGATGGCGCGTTCGAGGTCGCTGCTGCCGATTTCGCCCTTTTCCAGTGCTTTCTTCCAGAAGAGGCGGTCGGCATCGGTGCCGCGGCGGTAGGACAGCACCACCGGCAGCGTGATCTTTCCCTCGCGGAAATCGTCGCCGACCTGCTTGCCGAGGCTGGACGAACTGCCGCCGTAGTCGAGAGCATCGTCTACGAGCTGGAAGGCGAGCCCGAGGTTGGTGCCGTATGAGCGGAAAGCGGCCCGCTCCGCCTTGCCCCTGCCGGCGAGAACCGGCCCGACCTCGGCGGCCGCCGAAAACAGCGCCGCGGTCTTGGCCTGGATGACGGCCAGGTATTCGTCCTCGGTCGTCGCGGTATTCTTGGCCGCGCCGAGCTGCATGACCTCGCCTTCGGCGATGACCGCTGCGGCGTTCGACAGGATCTCCAGCGCCTCGAGCGACCCGACCTCGACCATCATCTTGAACGCCTGGCCGAGCAGGTAGTCGCCGACCAGCACGCTTGCCTGATTTCCCCACAGGAGGCGCGCCGCTTCCTTGCCGCGCCGCATGTCGCTTTCGTCGACGACATCGTCGTGGAGCAGGGTGGCGGTGTGCATGAACTCGACGCTCGCCGCCAGCTTGACCCGGCCCTCCGCCTCGTAGCCGCACATGCCGGCGGCGGCGATGGTCAGCATCGGCCTGAGCCGCTTGCCGCCCGAATCGATCAGATGGCGGGCGATCTCCGGGATCAACTCGACATTGGAACCGGCCCGCGCCAGAACGATTTCATTCACCCGTTCCATCGGCTCCCGTGTCAGCCGCACGAGGGGTTCGATGCTGGCGGCCGGAGGGCGCTTGTTTTCTTCGAGAGGGACAACGACGCCCAAGGGGGGCTCCATGCTGAATTTGCAGCCAACACTAGGGGCCCGGCGACGCCAGAACAAGGGAAGGCCCGCCGCGGTTGTGTCCGCCGGACGAAATCCGTACCTTTTCACGGCGTTGCCGAATTGATCCGGGTCATGGCCTCATGGAAGAACTGATACGCACCAACGACCTCGTTCTCATCTCGTTCGTCGAGGCACTGCTGCGCGAGGCGGGGATCGAACCGTGGGTCGCGGATCAGAACATGAGCATCATCGAGGGATCGCTTGGCGTTCTCCAGCGGCGCGTGATGGTTCCCGCGGACAGGCTCAATCAGGCACGGCGACTGCTCATCGATGCCGGTGTCGGGGATGAACTTCGCAGCCCGGGTTCCGGGGGCTGACTCTGGGCACGCGGCAGAACCCCCCCATTGACGCCTTCCTGGGGGGCAAAGTCTCTGTCGTGCAGCCCGCCACCGGCCATCATCGCGCCGGCCTCGAAGCGGTTCTGATCGCGGCTGCCGTACCGGCGGATTTTTCCGGCGTCGCAGTCGATCTCGGCGCGGGTGTGGGCGTTGCGGGCATGTGCATTGCCGCGCGCTGCCCGATGGCGCGGGTCGTGCTGGCAGAACGCGATCCCGAGGCGATTGCCGGAGCGCGAGCCTCGCTGGTTCTTCCCGGCAACAGGCCATTCGCGGACCGTGTATCGATCGCCGAGGTCGACATCGGCGCGCGGGAGGCAGTCCGGGCCAGGGCCGGGCTCGTCCGGTCGAGTGCCGATATCGTCGTGATGAACCCGCCTTTCCATGAGGCGGCGTCGGTCCGCGTCCCCAAGGGAAAGGCGCGGGCAGACGCCCATGTGCTCGGCTCCAGTGGCCTGGAACCCTGGGTGCGCGTGGCGGCTTCCGTGCTCAGGCCCCGTAGCCGCCTCGTCGCGATTTTTCGTGCCGATGGGCTGGCCCGGCTTCTTGCTGGGCTCGCCGACCGGTTCGGGGATGTGGCGATCCTTCCCGTTCAACCGCGCGCGGCGGCGGATGCGCACCGGGTTCTGGTCGCAGCGGTGAAAGGCAGCCGGGGACCGCTGCGGCTGCTGCCGCCGTTGATCCTTCACCCGGAGACAGGCAGTTCCTATCTGTCGGAAGTGTCGCGCATCCTGCGCGACGGCGCGGGCCTGGTGGATGTCAACGCGGCCTGGGCGCTCGCCTGAGGAGTTCGATCATCATGGCGTTTTCGATCCCGACCCTGTTTGGCCGCGACCGGCCGGTGGTG
>CAYOUO010000225.1:0-5733 GCA_964407155.1 uncultured Hyphomicrobiales bacterium
GTGATCAGCCGGCCCATCGCATCCGGCGCGATGTAGACGTAGGTCCCTTCGACGTAGCCCTGGAACGTCCGGCTGTCGTCGCCGGAGCATCCGGCGCCCATCAGCGCCGCACCGAGGGGCAGGGCGGCGAGGATCGCGGCAACTGGGGCACGGCGTTTCATCGATTGCGCTCCGCGAGGAGGATGTCCGCGATATGGCTGAGGACGACGCGCTTGATCGCGGCCCGCTCGGCATCGTCGATGGCTTTCCACTCCATGCGGCGCAGCACGACCGGCTGCGCCACGCGGAAGTAGAGAACCTCGCCGAGCAGCGCGAAGACGTGGAGGCGCGTTTCCGGACCCTCCGGCTGGTTGAGCGCGGTTGCCACGACCCTGGCCATCGCCGCCGAGGCGCCGCCGATGAATTGGTAGAGCACGTCGAAGGCCGCGGTCGGGTGCATCTGCTCGCGCAGGATGAAGCGCGCCCAGCGCGCCGCTTCCGCCTTGCCGAGGATGACGTCGATGAAGATGTCGACGACCCGCAGGATCGCCGCGCGCGCCGCGTCGGGGCTGGCCAGCGCGTCGGACTGCGCCGCGACCGCGAGCGCCGGGCCGATGCTGGCGGCGATGCGCTCGGTGACATGCCGCGCGACCGCGACGTGCAGCGCCTGCTTGCTGCCGAAGTGGTAGACGATGGCCGCGAGATTGACGCCCGCCTTCTTGGCGATGGCGCGGGTGCTCGCGCCGTCGAAGCCGAGCTCGTTGAACACGGCGAGCGCCGCCTCGACGAGCTGGGCGCGGGTATCCGCGCCGCGGTCGCGCTCGCCCCGCGCCGGCCGCCGGCGCGGCCGCGGTTTCGCCAAAGTGCGTTTCCGTCCCGCCATGATCCTTCCCGATCTGCCGCGCCGCCCTCCCGGTGATGCGCGACAGCCATTTCATACAACTGACTGAATATATCAGTCAATCGACTGATTTAGATCAAGGCGGCCGAAAAATTCGCGCTCCGGCGCATGCCTGGACCAAAAGGCTTGCGGGATCAGAGAGTTGTTTCGGCGACGCCCGGCTTCGGCCAGCGCGGCAACACGAACGTGAGCACGAAGACGAATGCCAGCGCCACGATTTCCCAGATGATGGTGCGCTCGATGCTGGTCATGAAGTTCCGCTCGTTGGCGTCGTGCGCCGCCTTGGCCACCGCATCGCCGACCGCGGCTGCCATCGCCGGCGCCGATGCCTGGTAGGCCGCCGCGGATTCGCGTGCCTGGCGGCAGCTCTGCGGCTCGACCGAAAAGTCCTTGGCGTTCGACCGGTCGTGAAAGCACGTCTCGAACGAGGCGACGACCGTCGGCTGAATGAAGTCGGGGATGCCGGCCCGGGTGAGAGCGGCGGTGAGATCGGGACGGACCGCATCGGCGCTCGGCGTCGCCTGGCTGCCGATCAGGCCGAAGAAAATCACGCCGATCGTGGCCACGCCCATCGCGCCGCCGATCTGCCCGACGGTGTTGATGACGCCCGACGCCGAACCGGCGTTCTTCAGTTCGACCTCGGCCAGAATGAACGGATAAACCGAAGCCACCACGCACCCCATGCCGACGCCGGCGACGATGAGCGATGGCGTCAGCTCGTACGGCGAAACGGCGCCGCCGAAATGGCGCACGGTCCAGATGAACAGACCGAGGCCCGCAGCCAGCAACAGCGGGCCGAGCGTGATGATGTTGCGGCCGAAGCGCGGCACCAGCACCGGCCCCGACATCGCGGCGGAAACGCTGACGCCGATCGAGAAGGGGATGCCGGTCAATCCCGCCTTCAGCACGCTGTAGCCCAGCCCGATCTGCAGGAAGAGCGTGAAGATCAGGAAGAAGCCCGAGATCACGGCGTAGAACGCGCCGAGGAGCGCGATGCCGGCGACGAAGGCGCGGTGGACGAAGAGGTGCGGGACGACCAGCGGCGAGCCGTCGCGCCGGTCCTTCCATACCTGGCTCGCGCCGAAGAGGACGAAGACGACGAGCGAGCCCGCCATCGACGCGTAGGTCCACCACGGCCAGCCGAGTTCGCGCCCCTCGATCAGCGGGTACATCAGCATCAGGATGGCGACGACGCCGATGATGACGCCGATCACGTCGAGGTGGAGCGGATGCGGCGATTTCGCGTTGGGCAGGTAGATCGCGGCGAGGATGATGGCCGCGATGCCGACGGGAATGTTGACCAGGAAGATCGTCCGCCAGCCGAAGCCCCAGACGTCGCCGGAGATGAGAATCGCGCCGAGGATGGGCCCGCCGACGCTGGCGACGCCGGCGAGCGCGCCATAGAACGCCGAGATGCCCTGCCGCTCCGCCGTGGTGGTGTACATCACCTGGATGGTCGACAGGATCTGCGGCACCATCATCGCAGCGAAAAAGCCCTGCAGCAGGCGGGCGCCGATCAGCACTGCGGTGGTCGGCGCAAATCCTGAAAGCGCCGAGGCGACGATGAAGCCCGCCATGCCGAAGAGAAACAGCGGCTTGTAGCCGACGATGTCGCCGAGGCGGCCGCCGGTGATGAGGAACAGCGCGAAGGTCAGCGCGTAGCCGGCGACGATCCACTGGATGGCCGAATAGCTGGCGCCGAGGTTGGCCTGGATCGACGGGATCGCGACGTTGACGATCGTGGTGTCGAGCAGGTCCATGAAGAAGGCGAGCAGCACCACCCAGAGTGCGATGGTGCGCGTGCGCTCGGTCAGTCCGGCGCCGACGGGCGGCTTGGCAGGCGGCTGCATGGTGGGCTCCGGCGTTGCGTGGCCCGCCTCACTACCCGATTGGCAGCGCCGCGCAAGGCCGCCTGACACACACCCTAGAGCCGATCGCGCAGCGCGTACCACAGCATCCCGGCGACGAGCGCCGGCTTGCGCAGCAGCGTCCCGCCCGGAAACGGCGGCACGGGCAGGGCAGCGAAGGCGTCGAGCGTCCCCGGATTGCCGCGGATCGCGTCGGCCAGAATCTTTCCGGCGAAGGGCGCGAGCGCTACACCCTGGCCCGAATAGCCGGCCGCTACGTAGACGCCGGTTCTGATCTTGCGGATAAACGGCAGCCGCGGCCGCGTCACGGCCAGCGTCCCGCCCCAGGCATAGTCGATGCGCGTCTCGCCAAGCTGCGGATAGATGCGCAGCATGTGGCGGCGGACGAACGCGAAGAGGTCGCGCGGCTGGCGGCGGGAATAGGTTTCGCCGCCGCCGAACACCAGTCGCCCGTCGGCGCTCGGCCGGAAGTAATAGACGACGAAGCGTGAATCGGAGACCGCTTCGCCACCGGGGATCAGCCCGCCGCGCATGCCGGCGCCGATCGGCTCGGTCGCGAGGATGTAGTTTTCGATCGGCATGACGTGCGCCTCGATCTCGCCATCGATGCCGTTGAGGTAGCCGTTGCCGGCGATGATGACGGTGTCGGCGGTGACACGCATCGTTCGCGCGGGTTCCGTCACATCTCCTTTCTCCTTCGGGAAAAGGGGCGCGCTGCGGGCGCGCGGCGAGGGGGCGTTGACCTCAAACGTCCTTCCATCGACGCGAACGACGCGGCTGCCTTCGTGGATGCGCGCGCCCGCCTTCGCCGCCGCCCGCGCCAGCCCC
The DNA here is from genome assembly GCA_964407155.1 of uncultured Hyphomicrobiales bacterium. Classification (GTDB taxonomy): domain Bacteria; phylum Pseudomonadota; class Alphaproteobacteria; order Rhizobiales; family Kaistiaceae; genus DASZQY01. The sequence continues at coordinate 3,577 of CAYOUO010000225.1, forward strand.
TGTGCGAACTTGAGCGGGTCGAGATGTCCCGCCGTCCGGTCGCGGCGGCCGCCGAGATAGGCCTCGGTGCCGATGGCGCGGGCGAGGGCCGCGCGGTCGAGCCACTCCACGTCGTTGTAGCCGTAGTGCGTGCGCAGCTTGTCGACGTAGGCGCGCTCGTCGTCGACCAGCCGCGGCTTGTGGACCGTCTCGATCAGGCCCGCGCGCCAGTCGCAGGCGATGGCGTGCGTCTCGCGCAGCTCGGCAACCAGCGCCTTCGCTTCCTCGGCGAGCTGCCACAGCCTGAGCGCGTCGCCGATGCCGAGATGTTCCTCCAGCCAGTCCTGGTCGCGCCGCTGGCCGGTGTGGAGCTGTCCGCCGTTCCGTCCGGAGGCGCCCCAGCCGACGCGCTCCGCCTCGAGCAGCACAACATCGACGCCGGCTTCGGCCAGATGGAGCGCGGCGGAGAGGCCGGTGTAACCGCCGCCGAGGATGGCGACATCGGCGCGCGTGTCGCCGTCGAGCGGCGGAAACGAGAGCGCCGCATCCGCCGTCGCGGCGTAAAGCGAGGGGGCGTGCGGCATGGTCAGCCGCCGACTTCGGACAGCATGCTCGCGATCACCGAGGCGAGCTCGCGCAGCTTCCCGCCGGTCATGATCTCCCACAGCGTCCCGGGATCGATCGATTGATATTCGTGTCGCAGGACGTTGCCGAGCGCTCGTAGCGCCACCCAGTCGACCTCGGAATGGCCGCGAAGGGTATCCTCGGGCAGCGACCTGGCGGCCTCGGAGATGATCTGCAGCGCGCGCTCGGCGGCGCGGATGAGGACGTAGCTGTCAAGAAACGACTCGCGCCGAACACCGCTCAGCACTGCGGTGATGCCGTCGATCTCGTCCTTAATGTGTTGCAGCCGGACGACCGGATTGCGACTGGCAGGCATCAGAAGATGCGGATAGCCTCGCGTTCGACCTCATCGCGAACGTATTTCGACAGGCCTTCGCGTGTGCTGAAGCCGATCTCGATGCCGGGAAGAGCAGCCTGGACGGCTGCATACCCGCCCATCAACTCCTCGAATCCAAATCGCCGGCCAGGCGCTTTATCGACGAACACGTCTACGTCCGAATCCGGCCGTTGCTGATCGCGCGCATGCGAGCCGAAAAGGAAAAGCCCGGCAATGCCGCGATCCTTCAGCTCCGGCTCGATTGCACGCAGACGCGAAATGACCTCTGCCCGGTTCATGTCAAAGCCTACCATATCGTTACACGTTGAGCAGCAGGTATTCCCGCTCCCACGGGCTGATCACCTGCATGAAGGTCTCGAACTCCGCCTGCTTGATCGCGCGGTAGGTGGCGACGAAGCGGCGGCCGAAGATCTCGACCAGCTCCTCCGATTCCTCGAACAGCGCGACCGCCTCGAGCAGGCCGCGCGGCAGCGCGATCTCCTCCTCGTTGGCGGCGCCGCTCACCGGGTCCGAGACCATCAGGCCCTCGATCATGCCGAGGTAGCCGCAGGCCAGCGACGCCGCGATCGCGAGATAGGGGTTGGCGTCGGAGGAGGGGATGCGGTTCTCGACCCGCCGGTTGGCGGCGCTGGAGTTCGGCACGCGCAGGCCGACGGTGCGGTTGTCGTAGCCCCACATGGTGTTCACCGGCGCCGAGCCCGATTTGATCAGCCGCCGGTACGAGTTGACGTAGGGCGCCAGCATGCACGTCACCGCCGGCAGGTATTTCTGCGAGCCGCCGATGAAGGCGAAGAACTCGGGCGAGGGGTCGCCGGCACTGTCCGAGAAGATGTTCCTGCCGGTCGCGAGGTCGATCACCGACTGGTGGATGTGCATGGCCGAGCCCGGCTCGCGCGTCATCGGCTTGGCCATGAACGTCGCGTACATCTCGTGCTGCAGCGCCGCCTCGCGGATGGTGCGCTTGAACTGGAACACCTGGTCGGCGAGCACGAGCGGGTCGCCGTGGCGCAGGTTGATCTCCATCTGCGCCGCGCCTTCCTCGTGGATCAGCGTGTCGATCTCGAGCTCCTGCTTCTCCGAGAACTTGTAGATGTCGTCGAAGAGGTCGTCGAACTCGTTCACCGCCGCGATCGAATAGGACTGGCGCGCCGATTCCGGCCGGCCGTTGCGGCCGCTCGGCGGCTCCAGCGGATAGTCCGGATCCTTGTTCGGCTTGA
>CAYOUO010000226.1:0-3724 GCA_964407155.1 uncultured Hyphomicrobiales bacterium
CCCTGCCGGGACTGCCCTTTGGGTCAAGGCTGAGTCTAACGTGACGTTCGAGGTTTTCGGGAGTTATTCTCCTTCCCCAACTGGGTTCGCACAGGCCGGTGCGGGGTATATCGGCTGCTCAGGATTTGAGGCTTGGGCGCCGATCCTCCCGGTTTTGGCATCCGGTTTAACCTATCAGGCGAACGAGTGGCGCGGGCAGATCGGCGGCCTCACGCCTTCGGATCATCCGTTCATCATTGCTCCGGGCCAGGCTTTCTTTTTCCGAAGCGATACCCCGTTCGATCTGGGGGCGCCCTCCCCCGCCCGCAGTATCCGCTACTACCATCAGGACCACCTGGGGTTAACCCGCAGTGGACGGTTTGTTGCTCAAACTTGAGCATTTCCGGTTGGTGTGGCTTCGGTGGCCGTAAATTTTGGAACAGAACACGGTCATAATCTCCACCAGGTCGGTGCAGAACTGTTCCATGACTGGTTTGTCGGGCTCATCCTGCAGGATGGTGATTTTGACTCCGAAGAACCGGCAGACTTGGAAGACGATTTCGCTGCCAAAGCGCAGCAAGCGGTCTTTGTGGGTGAGGATCCGCTCTTTGACCCGGCCTTCCAGGATGAGCAAAAGCAGGCGCCTGAAGCCGGCCTTCTTGTAGTTGAGCCCGCTACCCAGGTCCGAGATGACCAGGTCTACGGGCTTGCCTGCTTTCTCCTGCACGAACTGGTGTTGCCGCGCTAAATCGCTCTTCTGCTCATGCGAAGAGACTCGGACGTAGCCTACGGTCAGTGCATCGGGTTGTGCCTGTGCCATTCGGTAACGCCGGTGATTGCCCAGCGTGCGTTCAGGTTTAGGCATCTGACCTCGGCGCTCCCAGCGCCGGAGAGTTTGCGGATGTACTCCCAATTGCCGGGCCATTGGGGAGATATTCAGTAATAGTGCGGATTGCATCCCTAATTCTAAGAGCTACACTGCGCAAAGAGCCTAATGGCCAAGAGCATCGATATTCGGAAGGTGGTCCTGCCCGATGGTGAGTATTACGAGTCGGTGGAAGATTCCTTTGCAGTCACGTTTATTGGCCGGCTCAAAGGAATTACGGAGTTCGGCCACCAAACCCTTCTGAAACGCAAGTCCTTCTGCCGGTTGCTGCGGACCCTGGTAAAAACCATCCAACGCGCAGAAGCCCCCGACAAGGCTGCCTTGTGTGCCATTTTCAAGCTCCCGGCTCGAGTTTACAACACGGCCAAGCAAACGGCTGAAGGGGTGATTGCCAGCGCCATCGAATGCCAGAAGGTGGACCTGGAGGACACCGAATACGAGATCAACCGCCAGGTGGTGGAGGCCTTTTGGGGTCCGGCTGAGGAACTCCACGGTCGAGTGCGCAAGCTCAAGCGGCTTTACCAAAAGCGCCACCGGTTGCTCAAGCAGCAGGGCCGGCCGCACATTCACTTTGGCAAGCGCTTTTACCAGCACCAGCAAGACAGCGGCTGGAAGCAGGCCTACGAGGAAGCACGGAACGACCGAATCGGGTGCCTGGGTAGTTCGGATGAGACCGGGGGCAACAGCACCTACCAGATTAAGGCTGCCAGAGTGGAGGGTCAGCTCCGTTTTGAACTCTACCATGCGCGTAAGCTGCTGGGGTATTTCCATCTCAAGCCCAAGCAACGGGATGAATTGGAAGCCATTCTGGCCATCAACCACCAACCATTTGCCTTCACCGAGGAGGCAGCCAAACTGGGCCCGCGCAAAGGACAGAAGGTACGGCGCAAGGTGAGCGCCGGACGCGTGCCCTTGACGGTATGGCTTATTCGGCACCAGAACGGGCACTGGTACATCCATCTCTCCTTTATCAAGGACAAGGCTCGTCCGGATTACCTTCCGGTGGGCGCCATTGGGGTGGACATCAACTGCGATAGCATCGCCGACACGAAGGTCCAGCTGGCCGATGGGACACCTTTGATTCTCAAGCACCAGAAGCGAGTGTTCGATCCGGCCTGGAGCAAAGAGGAGAAGCAGGCCTGGATTTATGAGCAGATCAACCAGATTGTGCTCGAGGCCAAGACCAGCCGGTGCATGGTGGTCCTGGAATACCTGGATTTCGAGCAGAGCAAGCGCTGGCTCCGAACCAAGCTCGGAGCGATGCTCCGCATCATGCCGTATCGAAAGATCCGCAAGGCGTTTGAACGCCGGTGTGCGGAGCATGGGGTGGTGCTGCGCTATGTCAAGAGCCACTACACCTCGATCTTGGGTGCCATTCTGACCGATTACCCGAACTTGGGCCGCGACCAGGCTGCCGCGGCCGTTATCGGCCTACGAGCCTTGGAGAATGGCAATGCCTGGCTGGAAAAGCACAGCCGGGAGATTGCCGTTCAAGAGCGTGCCCGGTTGCGGATTAACCGGAAGGGTCAATTTGGCTGCACAGTAACTACTGATGGGGTCTTGATCGATCGCCAGTCGGAGGCTTCGCCTCCGATGGACAGGGAGACGGGGACTCATTGGTTTCAAAACCGTGTAGCGCGCAGTATAAATGACCTCGGTAAGGCGATGGCATCGTTTCTCTACAAGGAGAAGCGGTTGCCAATCTGCTGGAGGAGGTCGGGTCCGGAAACGGATCCGTGGCACCCCGTTGTGCCGAAGGGGATTCAAGCGCCATCTCCAAGAATCAAATGCTCAACTTTGAGCAGCTAGATTCGAACGGTAGACCCAAATGCATGATGCCAAAGCGAGCAAAGAGCCTGTGAAACCGACGATCGCTTCCAAATCGATGACCCGACGGGCGTACCACCGGTAGGAGGTCCGCCCGAGCCGGTAAATGACCCAGAGCACAACCACTACGGTGAGCCAATACCCGATGAGGTGACGATGAAAAACCTGGAACGGGACGGAGAGCACGACAGCGGGAGAAACGAGTAGGCCCAGGTAAGCCACCGGACCGACAATCCATACCAATCCCCGCCACCTTGCGAACATTTTTGATTGGACTGTGGAGTTCATGACCAGTTGAGCGCCAATCTCCACTCAGGCGCGCACGACGCCTGCAGCCTCACCGGAGCTAGGTCGCTCAGCTGCCCGGCGTGGCGGCCGGAGCTCCCGGTTCCCCGCTCTGTCGTTACAGCTGAAAGACCTCCTGGAGGACTGCCAGGTAACTGGTCTCTTCGGGTGCAATCCGAGAATCACTGGACACCAGGTCGTTCATCAGGTCGAGAACGCTCCGACGCTCTTCTCGGGTTGTGAACTGTTGCGCAAGGGTGGTGATATAGGCACGTGCTGTGGCAACATTCTGAGCGTGCCGACTCACCCGCCCCACCGCCGCATCGTACTGTTGGCCTCGGTCGCTGTCTGTGGAAAATCCCAAATTGGTGAGCAAACGAACGATGCGCTCATCTTCGGCGGAAGAGAGATGACCGTCTGCATACATGGCCAGCATTGCCAAATCGAGCAAAGCTCGCTGTTGTGGTTGCGTAAGATCCTTAAGTTTCATGGTGTGGCTATGTCCAAGTCCGCGCTCTGCGCCCGCGGATGGTTTTGGCAAATTCGGTGGCCAATTATCTCCCAGCACTTTGGAGGGATCCTGCCTGATCTGTGCTTCTGTCGGGGCGCAAAGTTCACACAGATCCGTTTTCCGCATCTCCCCCCCGAAAATAAAGGTGAGATGCACCGTGGCATCGCGCTGATGGCATTTTTCACAAAGCATATCTCAAGCGGCCGGCCGTCGAACTCCCGAAAGAAACTGGTGAG
>CAYOUO010000227.1:0-3328 GCA_964407155.1 uncultured Hyphomicrobiales bacterium
TGGAAATGGGCGGCAACATCGGCAAGCCGATCCTGTCGCTTGAGCCGCCGCGCACCGGCCGCGTCCACGTCATCGAGTGCTCGTCGTTCCAGATCGACCTCGCGCCGAGCCTCGCCCCCTCCGTCGGCATCCTGCTCAACCTCACGCCCGATCACCTTGACCGCCACGGCACGATGGCCGCGTATGCGAAGATCAAGGAGCGGCTGGTCGCGAAGTCGGACGTCTCGGTGGTCGCGGTGGACGACACCTGGTGCCAGTCGATCGCCGACACGCTTTCCCTGTCGCGGCGTACCGTGGTCCGTGTCTCAGCCGGCCGGCCGCTGCAGGAGGGCATCTACGCCGAGGGCAGCGATATCTATCTCGCCCGCTTCGGCGAGGCGGAGAAGGTCGCAAGCCTCGACGGCATCCCGACGCTGCGCGGCAAGCACAATGCCCAGAACGCCGTCGCTGCGATTGCCGCCACACGCGAAGTCGGGCTGAGCGTTGCCGAGATCGCGACTGCCATGCGCTCGTTCGCCGGCCTGCCGCATCGGCTGGAGGAGGTCGGTCGCCGCGGGCGCGTCACCTTCGTCAACGATTCCAAGGCCACCAATGCCGATGCCGCCGCCAAGGCGCTCGCCATTTTCCCGCGCATCTACTGGATCGCGGGCGGGCGGCCGAAGGAGGGGGGCATCATGAGCCTCGCGCCCTTCTTTCCACGCATCGTCAAGGCCTACCTCATCGGCGAATCCGCCAAGCTTTTCGCCGATACGCTGGGCGACCAGGTCAGGAACATCATCTGCGGGACGTTGCAGGCGGCGGTCGCCGCCGCCGCTGCCGATGCCGCCGACGATCCGCACGGCGCGCCGGTCGTTCTTTTGTCGCCGGCCTGCGCCTCTTACGATCAATTCAGGAATTTCGAGCAGCGTGGCGACGCGTTCCGGACGCTTGTGCGTCAGCTCAACGGGGTAGTCAGCCAGGGGGAGGCCGCCTGATGGTCAGCCGCGCCGATCGTAGTGCTCTTGCCGAGTGGTGGTGGACCGTCGACAAATACATCCTCGGCGGCTCGCTCGTTCTCATGCTGGTCGGCATCGTCCTGTCGTTCGCCGGCAGCCCGGCGGTTGCCGAGCGCCTCGGCTACGACAGCTTCCATTTCGTCACCCGTCACATCGCCTTCGCCGTCCCGGCGCTCGCCGTCTTGATCGCGACCTCGTTCCTGTCGCCGCAGAGCGCGCGGCGCGTCTCGCTGGTCGTGCTCGGCGTCATGCTGGTCATGATGCTTGCCACGCTGTTCATCGGCATCGACGTGAAAGGCGCCCGCCGCTGGATCAACTTCGGCGAACTGTCGATCCAGCCGTCGGAGTTCATGAAGCCGGCCTTTGTCGTCACCGTCGCGTGGCTGTTCGCCGAGAATCGCCGCCGCCAGGACATCCACGGCGACATCTTCGCCGTTATTCTCCTCGTCATCGTCGCCGCGCTGCTCATCGCCGAGCCCGATTTCGGCCAGACCATGCTGTCGCTGATTTCCTGGTCGCTGCTGTTCTTCATGGCCGGCATGTCGTGGTTCTGGATCGTGCCGCTCATCGCGGTCGGCTTCGGCGGCGTGTTCGCGGCCTATACGCTGCTGCCCCACGTCGCCGCCCGCATCGACAAGTTCATTTCGCCGGCCTCCGGCGACACCTTCCAGGTCGACAAGGCGCTGGATTCGATCCTGCACGGCGGCTGCTTCGTCGTCGGCCCGGGCGAGGGCATGGTGAAGCGCGTGCTGCCTGACGCGCACACCGACTTCATCTTCGCCGTCGGCGCCGAGGAGTTCGGCATCATCGCGTGCCTGGTGCTGGTGCTCACGTTCGCCCTCATCGTTTTCCGCGGGCTGTCGCGGAGCACGCAGATCGAGGATCCGTTCGCGCGCCTCGCCACCGCCGGGCTGGTGGTGCTGTTCGGCGTGCAGTCGGTGATCAACATCTCGGTCAACCTCAACCTCATCCCGGCCAAGGGCATGACGCTGCCATTCATTTCGTACGGCGGTTCGTCGATGATCGCGATGGGCTTCGAGATCGGCCTGCTGCTCGCCTTTACCCGGCGCCGTGCCGAAGCCAGCCGGCTGGCGCCACGTCTCGGCTTTCCCACGTCGGCCAGTCCCGGCGTGGCCTGAGGGCAAGGAGTCGCGTGAGCCGCACCGTCCTCATCGCCGCCGGCGGCACCGGGGGCCACCTTTTTCCGGCGGAATCGCTGGCGCTGGCACTGAAGGCCCGCGGCTGGGCCATCCACCTCGCCACCGACCATCGCGTCGAGACCTACGGCAAGGATTTCCCGGCCGAGGCAACCCACATCATCGAGTCGGCGACGATCACGCGTGAGCCGCTGGTCGCGGCGCGCGCTGCCCTCACCATCGGCCGCGGTGTCATCCGCGCGCGCCTCGCCATCGGCCGCATCAAGCCGGCGGTCGCCATCGGCTTCGGCGGTTATCCCACGGTGCCGACGATGCTCGCCGCGGTGTGGGCGAAGGTGCCGACCATCGTGCATGAGCAGAACGCCGTCCTCGGCCGCGCCAACAAGCTGCTGGCGCCGCGCGTGACCCGCGTGGCGTCGAGCTTCGCCACGGTCGGCGGACTTACGCTGCCGCGCTCGCATTTCCAGCAGACGGGCAATCCGGTGCGCCCGGCGGTGGTCGCAGCCTCCGCCACGCCCTATCCCGCGCGCACCGCCGAGGAGCCTATCCGGCTGCTGGTGTTCGGCGGCAGCCAGGGCGCACGCGTCTTCTCCGATCTGGTTCCGGCCGCAATCGCCCTCCTTCCGGAAGCTCTCCGCACGCGCCTTCGCATCGTCCAGCAGTGCCGGCCCGAGGATCTCGGCCGCGTGCATCAGGGCTACGAGCTCCTCGGCATCGAAACCGATCTCGCGCCGTTCTTCGTCGACATGCCCGAGCGTATCGCCGCGGCCCACCTCGTCGTCTGCCGCTCCGGCGCCTCGACCTGCGCAGAGCTCGCCGTCATCGGCCGCCCGGCGATCCTCGTGCCGCTGCCCCACGCCCTCGATCAGGACCAGCGCGCCAACGCCGAGGTGCTGGCGAAGGCCGGCGGCGGCTGGCTGGTCGAGCAGTCGGAGCTGTCGCCGGCGCGCCTCGCCGACGAACTCACTGCCATGCTGGCCGATCCCGCCCGCCTTTCGGCGGCTGCCGAGGCCGCCCGCACGCAAGGCCGCCCCGACGCCGCCGAACGTCTTGCCGACCTGGTGGAGACCGTGGCAGTTGAGCGCCCATGAAGAGGTCGGGCGCATACCCTCTCCCCGGCGGGGAGAGGGCCGCGAGGCTTAATGAGCCGAAGGCGAATTTAGGCGAGCGGGGTGA
>CAYOUO010000228.1:0-3576 GCA_964407155.1 uncultured Hyphomicrobiales bacterium
CTCGCCAAGGCGCAGGAACTCTATTCGGAGACGCGTACGTGGCAGACGATGCAGAAACGGGGCATGCGCTCGGACGTTTCCTGGAAAAAAAGCTCGGGTCAGTACGCCGCGCTCTATCGCCGGCTGGCGGGAGCGCCGGCAAACTGAGCGCCGCACCGGCGGCGCCCGATCCCCGCGAGATCGCGGTCTCCGACGGCGATGGGGAGCCGCTTGGCGTCACGCTCATGGATGTCGGCGTCAACGCCGCGGTCGTATCGACCGCGGCCGAGCGCATCTACTTCTGCCTGTTCGACGCAGCAGGCGAAAAGGAGATCGCGCGCCTGCCGCTCAAGCGCGTTTCCGATACGACCTTTGCCGCCTTCATCGCCGGCGTCGGTGCGGGCGCGCGTTACGGTCTGCGCGCCGATGGCCGTCACGAGCCGCCGGGCGGCGACCGGTTCGACCCGGCGAAACTTCTCGTCGATCCTTATGCCAAGGCGCTGGACCGGCCGTTCGCGTTCGATGCGCGGCTGGTGGCACCGCGCGATGCCGCCATCGACACGGCGCCGATCATGCCGAAGGGGATCGTGGTGGCGGGTGAAGCTGCCGTGGTGCAGCCACGGCCTTCCGCGCGGCCGGGTTTCATCTACGAGGTCAACGTCAAGGCGTTCACGCACGAGCGGCCGGACGTGCCGGCGAAGATGCAAGGCACGGTGGCGGCGCTGGCGGAGCCGGCGGTGATCGACGGCATGGTCCGGCTCGGGGTCGAAACCGTCGAGCTGATGCCGGTCGCGGCGTGGATCGACGAACGCCATCTGACGGCGCTCGGGCTCAGCAACGCGTGGGGCTATAACCCCGTTGCCTTCATGGCGCCTGATCCGCGCCTCGCGCCAGGCGGACATGCCGAACTCAGGCGCGCGGTCGCGGCATTCCATGCCGCCGGCATCCGCGTCATCCTCGATGCGGTCTACAATCACAGCGGCGAGGGCGACGAAGGCGGCCCGACGCTCTCGCTCCGCGGCCTCGACAACCGGCTCTACTATCGCCACGGCGAAAACGGACGCCCGGTCAACGATACCGGCACCGGCAATACGATCGCGGCGGACCGACCGCCGGTGACGCGGCTCATTCTCGATGCGATGCGGCACTGGATCGCCGCCACCGGCGTCGACGGCTTCCGGCTCGATCTCGCGGCGACGCTCGGGCGCAACGATCAGGGCTTCGATGCCACGCAGGGCTTCTACGCCGCGGCGGAAGCGGACCCGGCGCTGGCCGGACGCATCATGATCGCGGAACCGTGGGACATCGGACCGGGCGGCTACCAGCTCGGCCATTTCCCGGCGCGCTGGGGCGAATGGAACGACCGCTTCCGCGACGATGTGCGGCGGTTCTGGCGCGGCGACGAGGGAGCGCTGGGCGCGCTCGCCACGCGCATCGCCGGTTCGGCCGATATTTTTGCGGGCCGCGCGCCGTCGGCCAGCGTCAATTTTCTCGCCGCGCACGACGGGTTCGCGCTTGCCGATGTGGTCGCCTACGCCAGAAAGCATAACGAGGCGAACGGCGAAGACAATCGCGACGGCGGCAACGAAAATTTTTCGTGGAACGATGGGGCCGAGGGCGAGACGCAGGACGCCGCGATTCGGGCGGCGCGGCAACGTGATGTGCGCGCGCTGCTGGCGACGCTGTTCGTTTCGCGCGGCACGCCGATGCTGACGGCCGGCGACGAACTGGGGCGGACGCAGCGCGGCAACAACAACGCGTACGCGCAGGACAATGCGACGACATGGATCGACTGGGCGACTGCCGACCAAAGCCTCGCGACGTTCGTCGGCGCGCTCGTCGCTGCGAGGCGGGCGCACCGCTCGCTGTCGGACGACAATTTTCTTTCTGGCAAACCGGTGGATTCGACGGAGATTCCCGACGTGGCGTGGCTGAAGCCGGACGGCAGCGCGATGAACGACGGCGACTGGGACCGGGAGCGCGCGCTCGGCGTGGCGTTCTATGTGCCGGCGAGCGGGGACGCGCCGGCCGATCGCACGGTGGTGTGGATCAATGGCACGGCGGAAGCGATTGCCGTCCATAATCCCGAGCGAGACGGACACAAGTGGCGGCGGGAGATTGTGTCGTCGGACGCGGGCGAGGCGGATGAGCGAAGCGTGCCACCCCGGGCGATCGCGATTTTCGCCGAGGTCGCGGCGTAAACCTCAGCGTTGCGCGGTTTGCCAGTTTTCGGCGACGTAGAACGGCGCGTTCGAGGGCGGCAGCAGCGGACGGCCGAGAATATGATCGGCCGCCTTCTCGGCCAGCATGATCGTCGGAGCGTTGAGGTTGCCGTTGGTGATCGACGGCATGATCGCGGCGTCAACCACGCGCAGGCGTTCCATGCCGATGACGCGGGTCTCACGATCGACGACGGCCATGGGGTCGCCATCCACGCCCATGCGGCAGGTGCCGGAGGGATGATAGGCGCTCTCCGCCGTGGCGCGGATGAAGGCATCGATCTGGTCGGCGCCGGTGACGTCGGCACCGGGCTGGATCTCGCGGCCGCGGAAGGGATCGAACGCGGGCTGAGCAAGGATCTCGCGGGTGAGATGCACGCAGGCGCGCATCTCGGCCCAGTCGTCGGGATGGCTCATGTAATTGAACTGGATGCGCGGGCTTTCGCGCGGATCGGCGGACCGCAGCCGCACCCAGCCGCGGCTCTTCGAGCGCATGGGGCCAACGTGGACCTGATAGCCGTGTTCGGTCGCCAGCTTCCTTCCGTCATAGGACATGGCAAGCGGCAGGAAGTGATACTGGATGTCGGGATAGCGGATGCCGGCGCGGCTGCGGATAAAGCCGCCAGCCTCGAAATGATTGGTGTCGCCCAGCCCGTCACGCCTGAGCAGCCAGCGGATGCCGATCCGGCCGCGCGCAAAAAGGCCCATCGCGGAATAAAGTGTCACCGGCAGCTTGGCGGCGACCTGGAAATAGAACTCGAGATGATCCTGAAGGTTCTCGCCGACGCCCGGCAGGTCGTGGACGACGGGAATGCCCAGCGCCTGCAACTCGGCGGCCGGGCCGATGCCGGACAGCTTCAGCAGCTGCGGCGAGTTGATCGCGCCGCCGGCCAGGATCACCTCGCGCGCGGCAGCGACAGTCTCCTCGCGGCCGCCGCGCGCGTACCGCACACCGACGGCGCGCCGACCGTCGAGCACGAGGCCAGTGACCAGCGCGTGCGTGCGCACAACAAGGTTCTTGCGACGCATGGCGGGATGCAAATAGGCGAGCGCCGCGCTCCAGCGCACGCCGTTTTTCACCGTCATGTCGAACCGGCCGAAACCCTCCTGACGATAGCCGTTGAGGTCGGCGGATTCGACGTAGCCCGCTTCCTTAGCCGCGGCGACGAAAGCGCGGTAGAGCGTGTTCTGCGAGATGCCGGTGCGGGTGGCGAGCGGCCCATCGCCGCCGCGATATTCGTCGGCGCCCTCGAGGTGCGTCTCGGCGCGGCGGAAGTAGGGGAGGACGTCGCGGTACGCCCAGCCGCGCGCGCCGAGTTCCTCCCAGCGCTCGAAGTCGAGCGCGTTGCCGCGCACGTAAACCAGACCGTTGATCGAT
>CAYOUO010000229.1:0-2575 GCA_964407155.1 uncultured Hyphomicrobiales bacterium
ACGCCGAACGACACGATTTCGGTCTCGCCGCGGGTCGAGCGGTCGAGCTCGATCAGGCCGACGGGCGCGCCGCCGCGCGTGGCGAAGCGCACGACCGTCGTGCTCCGCGCCAGCCATTCGGCAAGCTCACGCTCGGGCATCACGAGCCGCGACATCCAGAGGAAGTCGGCCCCCACGCGGTGATAGAGGCTAAGGTAGTCGGCGACCGACGCCGGCGCCTGGGTTGCGAGGGCGACACCGGCGGGCGGCAACGGTGCGGCCGGCGGCGGCCCGAAATGCTGCATGAAGGTGACCATGCAGGCGATCCGGCCCGGCGGCAGCTCGGCCACACCGTCGGCAAGCGGAGGAAGGTGCGACAAGTTCACCGATGCCTGCTGCACTTCAACGTTTCCCGGCCCAAATCGTTAATTACCTGCCTGTTTCATCGATCATATTTGCCATTCGGCAATGAATCTCATTTTATCTTTGCATCCGAGGCCACCGAAGGTCCTTCGAGCCTGCCCCCGGGGGCAATTCTCTCATCTGGAAACCGCGATGGCGAAGACCGTTCTGGTCGTGGAAGACAACGAGCTGAACATGAAGCTCTTTCACGACCTCCTCGAAGCCAACGGCTATAATATCGTCCAGACGCGCAGCGGTCTCGAGGCGATCGATCTGGCGCGCGAACATCGCCCCGATCTCATCCTGATGGATATCCAGCTGCCGGAAGTCTCGGGCCTCGAGGTCACCAAGTGGATCAAGGAGGACGACGACCTCCGGGCGATCCCGGTCGTCGCGGTGACCGCGTTCGCGATGAAGGGCGACGAGGAGCGCATCCGCCAGGGGGGCTGCGAAGCCTATCTCTCCAAGCCGATCTCGGTGACGACCTTTCTGGAAACCGTGAAGAACTTCGTCGGCGAGGCCTGAGCGATGACCGCCCGCGTTCTCGTCGTCGACGATCTCGTCGCCAACCTCAGGCTGCTCGAAGCGCGCCTGGTGGCGGAGTATTTCGAGGTGCTGACCGCGACCAACGGCGCGGCGGCGCTGGAGATCTGCGCGCGCGGCCAGTGCGACATCGTCCTGCTCGACGTGCTGATGCCGGGGATGGACGGCTTCGAGGTCTGCCGGCGCCTGAAACAGAATCCGCGCACCGCCCATATTCCGGTGGTCATGATCACTGCGCTCGACCAGCCGTCCGACCGTGTCGCCGGTCTCGAAGCGGGCGCCGACGATTTCCTGACCAAGCCGGTCAACGACATCGCGCTCATCACGCGGGTGAAGAGCCTGGTGCGCCTCAAGATGCTCACCGACGAGCTGATGATGCGCGCCTCCACGTCGAGCGACTTCGGCGTCGACGAGGCCTTCGACCCGATGGCGCTGGACGGCGAGGGCGGCAAGGTGCTGCTCGTCGAGGACGATCACGGCACGGCGCAGCGCATGACCGAGGTGCTCGGTCCCACCCACCGGGTCGACTGCGAGACCGAGCCGCAGGAGGCGCTGTTTCGCGCCGCCGAGAACGACTACGACCTCGCCATCGTCAGCCTGAACCTCAGACAGATCGACGGGCTGAGGCTCTGCTCGCACCTGCGCTCGCTCGACCGCACGCGGCTCCTGCCCATCCTTGTCGTCGCCGATCCGGAGGACAACGTGCGCCTGCTGCGCGGCCTCGATCTCGGCGTCAACGACTACCTCGTGCGCCCGATCGACCGCAACGAGATGCTGGCGCGGGTGCGCACGCAGGTGCGGCGCAAGCGCTTCTCGGACCGGCTGCGCGACAACGTGCAGATGACGATCGAGATGGCGGTGACCGACGGGCTCACCGGCCTGCACAACCGGCGCTATTTCGAGCGGCAGCTGTCGATCCTGGTCAACCAGGCGGTGGCCCGCGAAAAGCCGATGTCGGTGCTGGTCCTCGACATCGATCACTTCAAGCAGATCAACGACAGCTACGGCCACGCCGTCGGCGACGATGTGCTGCGGGAGTTCTCCCGCCGCATCCGCAAGGCCATCCGCGGCATCGACGTCGCCAGCCGCATGGGCGGCGAGGAATTCGTCATCGTCATGCCGGACACCGACGCCGCCCTGTCGTTCCTGGTCGGGGAGCGCCTCCGCCAGAAGATCGCGGCCGAGCCGTTCCGTATCCCGGAAAGCGAGGAAGCCATCGAAGTCACGGTTTCCATTGGGATTTCGTCGCTGCTCTCGACCGACGACACGCCCGAGGCCCTGATGAAACGCGCCGATGACGCGCTCTACACCGCCAAGCGGGCCGGGCGGAACCGGGTTTCCGCCGCCGCCTGAAGGCGCCCCGGCGGGCCCGAAATGGCCCCAATTAATGGTAAACGCTAAATACTTACGCGTAATGCCCTTTTCGTCGTGTTGACGGTTTGCTAACGCTATCGGCGACGGTAAGGTCAGGCCGGTCGTCGATGCGAGGAGGTAGACGGACGACCGGCGGCGAATCAGGCGGCTGTCACATCTATGTCCTGATCGCAAGCTAATTAAGAATTCAGATACCCTGCGGAGTGCTCAGGTCCGCCGCATCTCCTGGGTCCGTAGGGTAGGCCGGCCTCAGAACGGATTGAGTGGCCTCCTCGTA
>CAYOUO010000230.1:0-3321 GCA_964407155.1 uncultured Hyphomicrobiales bacterium
AACGGCGACGATGCCGTCGACCACGAAACGCAGCGACAGGTACGGATGCGCCACGATCGTAGCGACCACAGCGGCGGGATCGGCGGTTTCCGCCGCCTCGATGACGACGCGGCCGATGCGCGCGATACGCCCGTTGTCGAGGGCGCGGAGGAGCCGCTCGAGCCCGTCGGTGAGCGCACCACGCACCGAGCAGCATACGCATCCGCCGCCGAGCGCGAGGATGTCGTCCTCGACGGAATCGACGAGCGATGTCTCCAGCGCGACGGTGCCGAAATCATTCAGGATGACCGCGGTATCGGCGAACGCCGGGTCGCGGATGAGGCGGTTGACCAGCGTCGTCTTGCCCGCTCCGGTCGGCCCGACGACGAGGGTAAGCGGGATTGGCGGCTTGCGGCCCATGGCCAGGCTATTGCGGCGTCGAGGCGGCAGGCGCGTCCGGGCGGATGTGCGGCAATGGCATGGCGGCGGACGCCTTGACCGCTACCGGTTTCGTGGCCGCAGCCGCAGCAACCGGCTTTACCGGTGCAGCGGGAGCGGCGGCGGTGGCCACCGCAGGCGGGGCCTGACCCGGCAGGGCCGGGTCCGCCTTGCCGGTGAAGACCGGCACCGGCGCCATGAGCACGAAGCGCGGACCGAGCGAGGAACCGTGATCGTCGGGATCGGCATCGTCGCCGGCGTCCTCCTGCTTGTCCTTCCCGGGATGGCGCGTGCAGATCTCGTCATGCAGGTCGGCCGGCTCGCCGAGCGTCGGGCGGGCCTCGAACGAGGCGAGCTCCGGCTTCACGCCGGAAAGCGCGGTGGAGAACACGTTGAAGCCATCGTCGAGCAGATGCGCGGTGAACTCGGCGCGATCCGAACCCGACGATGCGCCGAGCACGACGGCGATGAGCGAACGGCCGCCGCGATGGGCGGTCGCGACGATGTTGTAGCCCGAGGCGCAGACGAAGCCGGTCTTCATGCCCGTGGTGCCCTGATAGCGCTCGAGCAGCACATTTTCCGAACGCAGCACGCGCTTGCCGGCCCTGATCGCGGGGATGTCGAAGTAGTCAGCGTACTGCGGGAAATCGCGATGGAGGGCGCTGGCGAGCACCGCAAGATCGCGCGCCGTGGTGATCTGCCCGTCGTCCGGCAGGCCGTTGGCGTTGTCGTAATGCGTCGAGAGCATACCGAGGCGCGCGGCCGTCGTGTTCATCTCCGCGACGAAATTCTGTTCGTCGCCGCCGCCGACGGTTTCGGCGATGGCGATGGCGATGTCGTTGGCCGACTTCACCAGCATCATCTTCAACGCGTTGTCGAGATTGATGACGGTGCCGACCTTGTAGCCCATCTTGGCCGGCGCCTGGGCCAGCGCGTGCGCCGAAACGCGAACCGGCGACGTCATCCTGATCTTGCCAGCGCGCAACGCTTCGAACGTGACGTAGGCGGTCATCAGCTTGGTGAGCGACGCCGGGTGCCAGAGCGCGGCGGAATTGTCCTCCTTCAGCACCCGTCCGGATTGCTCGTCCACCAGAATCCACGACGGCGGGGCAGCGAGCGCCGGCGTGACCGCCAGCAGGCAGGCAGCGGCGAAGATGGCGGACAGCCGTTGCAAATGCGCTCTAGCCCCTGCTTTGGCGGCGCTCAGGCCGCAAATGCCATCGGATGCGAAGCACTGTACCTAGCCGATCTTGATGACGCTTGGCAAAACACAATGCGGTCGCGGCTGGCATTTTCCTCAGCATCTGCGACAATTTTCGGCAGGGCGGCGCGGCGCCCGCAGTCGGGCTGCAGGGCTTCATGCGTGGCGTCATCCTTGCATAAAAATGCGGCGGACGATCCGGCCATGACCATTCACAACACGCAGCTCACCGGCAGAGACGCGGCGCCACTCGCGGAAGCGCCCGCCATGCAGCGCTCGCATGGCAACCTGCGCCTGACGCTGAAGGCACGCGAAGGCCGCACGGAAGCCTTCGAGGCCTATCAGGAGGGCGCCACCAAAGTTCGCTTTCCGCGGGTGGAAGCCGGAGAGCCATTCGAGGCGACGCTGATCAACACCTCCGGCGGCATCACCGGCGGCGACCGCTTCAGCTGGACGATTGCGGCTGGAACCGGCGCATCGGCAACCATCAGCGGACAGGCCGCCGAGCGCATTTACAGGCGCTCCGCCGGAGTGGCGCGCATCGAGACGAAGCTCACCGTCGGCGATGGCGCGAGCCTGGCCTGGCTGCCGCAGGAGACGATCGTCTTCGACCGCTCGGCGATGCGGCGCACGCTGACCGCCGAGGTGCATCCGAACGGCCGGCTGCTGGCGGCGGAGGCCATCGTTCTCGGCCGCGCTGCGATGGGCGAAGCGGCGCGTGCGGTCAGCGTCTACGACCGCTGGCGGGTGACGCGCGGTGGCCGGATCCTGTTCGCGGACGCGCTGCGGCTGGAGGGCGACACGGTCGCCACGCTGGCAGGTGGCGCAACCGGCAAGGGCGCCCGCGCCACAGCGACGCTCATCCTCGTGGCAGAGGACGCCGGGGCCCAGCTCGACGTTGCGAGAGAGGCGGCAGAGGCCGCGCAAGGCGAAGCCGGCGCTTCCGCCTGGAACGGGCTGCTCACGGCGCGCTTCCTGGCGCCCGACGGACAAACGCTCCGCGCCGACCTCACCCGCTTGATCACCGCGCTCCGGCGGACAAACATGCCGCGGGTCTGGCTTTGCTGAAGGGCTCGAAGGGGAACGGATGAACCTGACCGCACGGGAAAAGGACAAGCTTCTCGTCGCCACCGCCGCCATGGTGGCACGCCGGCGGCTGGAACGCGGCGTGAAGCTGAACCATCCGGAGGCGATCGCGCTGATCACCGATTTCGTCGTCGAGGGCGCGCGCGACGGGCGTTCGGTCGCCGACCTGATGGAGGCGGGCGCGCATGTGATCGCCCGGTCGCAGGTAATGGATGGCATCCCCGAGATGATCCACGACATCCAGGTGGAAGCCACCTTTCCGGACGGCACCAAGCTGGTGACCGTTCACAACCCCATTCGATAAGCGGCGAAGAGAGGGAGAAAGACAGATGAACCTGAAACGTATCGCTCCGGCCACGTTCGCGGTTGCGATCGCGGCGACCAGTCCGGCTCTCGCTCATACCGGCATCGGCCCGACCAATTCGTTCTCGGCCGGCTTCATGCATCCGCTCTCGGGCCTCGATCACCTGACGGTCATGGTGGCCGTGGGATTGTGGGCGGCGCTCAAGGGCGGCAAGGCGCTCTGGGCATGGCCGCTCGCGTTCGTCGGGGTGATGCTCGTCGGCGGCGCGCTCGGAATGGCGCACGTCCCGGTACCGTTCGTCGAGCAGGGCATT